>JAIORS010000191.1 GCA_021108005.1 Candidatus Aegiribacteria sp. | reverse complement strand
TTCATAGTTATTGAAGCATATTCAGCGAATCACATGGAGAATTACAGATGAATAAATAGGGACGGAGGCTTTTTATTCAAGAATAGCAAATAATATGTATGAATGAATGAGTATATGGTAATATTATTTCACATTCAAAAATAAATAAGCCACCGTCCCCGATAATCAGGCTTCGTGATCGTTGAGTATACCTTTCGCGATATCAGTCAGTGTGAACCGCTTTGATGGCTCCCCATGTGGTCATATCCAGGGCGGTGTTTTCAATGGTGTTCAGTCGCTGGCAATATATTGCCTGATCATTATTTGTGCTTTCGAAACTAGCGGGTAGAGGGTCATATCCGGAAGCATAGCCATGGACATATGCTCCGAACGAAGTGCTCAGTGAATCTCCCGTATTGTAGTAGTAGGTCATATTGCCGTCCCATGAAACGATATTGATGTAATAGTTGTCCGTATTCAGATCGATAGAAACGGTACCGGAAGAATACCAGCCGGCTCCGGTGCCAACGACTATCTCGGAGTTCCGGTAGACTTCACTGTATGTGCCGAACTCAGAAGGACAGACGAAAACGTAATAGGTCAGGATCTGAGAATCACTGAAGTCGAGCCAGAATTCTGCCTCGGTTAAAGTGATATCCATATCGACGCGGTAGGCATTTCCCTTGGCGCGACCGGTGGATGAGCCGGAAAAAGATGTCCCCCCGACGATGTCGACAGTCCTGCCATCAGATCCATGAATAATGGAACCGGCGGGATCGCAATTATCGATTACGGTGGGAAACCCATCGACAACATCCATAGCCTGCATGTTATTTAAAAGACCTGCGGCGGGAAGGATCAGGAACAGGAAGAAACCGAGTGAAAAGAGCTGCTTATTCATAATATTCTCCTAACTGAATGGATTGAAATTGTCTCAAGAACTAAAAGGAATTATACGCTATACAACAATTACCATCAATACTTCAGACAGTTTGAATTCCGAGCCTTCTTTCATATCAAGCTGATGCTTTTGTACTCGGCCTGAATGAATTCCCTCCCTGATTTATCAAAAAGCTTCTGTAAGTGATCATCCATTGTGAAATAGAAAACCTGCCAGCCGTTATTAACCAATCCTATAACATGATCGACAAGGTATTTTCTACGATCCCAGTCGGAATGCTGGAATGCGTCATCAAGAATAAGGAATGCTGTCTCACCCATAGAGAGTTCAGCGAATGCTGTCCTGAGGGCTACGTAAACCTGTTCAGCCGCACCTGTACTCAACTGCTCAAGGGGAAATTCCTCCCCCTCCGCAGTTGTGAGAATGAGATATCCATCGCTGTCCATTTTCAATCCGGTGTAGTGCCCGGTTACCTGGTACAGAGGAGAAACCACTTCCACGGATTCAAGTGCTTCTTCCAGACTTGCATTTTCAAGGGAGCGGTATTCACATATAGTTTTGTAAACCGCATTTTCTGCCAGTATTCTTGCGGTAAAATCCTTGTATGCGTTTTCGGCAGTTTCTATCCTATCCTCCAGAGCAGTAAGCAGCTGCCTGATATCCTGTGAACTGAGCCCTGTAGCAACCGAAATTTTTGTTTTCAGTGTTTCAATATTGTGCTTTTCCAACTCCAGGTCTTTAGATACAGATTCAAGTTCATCCCCCAGGATCAAATATCGCTTCTGATCCCATTCGACGAGAGCAGGTTCTGACAGATAGGAATCGGAAGAAATGTTAAGGGAAGATAGAACCCCGCTCAGCGAAAGGATGGCTTCCTGGATTTCCTTCCTGGTATTCCTGATATCTTCTATTCTGGAATCCCAGTCTTCAGCTGAAATTTCTTCCCCTGTTATGACATGAAACTGGGACTGAATGCTCTCTCTCTTCGTTTCAATATCCAGCTTGAGCTGTTTGCTATTATCTCTTAGATTCTCAAACTGAATATGCTCCGTTTCAAGTTTCTGGCACTTCACCTGCAGTACAGCGGAATCTGTCAGTTCACTCTGAAATCTTCTTTTGAATTCATCCTCCAGTTTTGACTGATGTAATTCGGTTAATGGAGGAATCGATTCAATTTTATTCCTGTTGCGAATGAACAGGCAGACCAAAGCTCCAATCGCTGAAAATATCATCAGGGGTTTGCTGAAAAATCCTGCTGCAACTGTAGTCGGAATGAAAAGATAAAGCAGGAGAAGACAGATACTGTTCATGGAAGATTCTTTCTTGGGAATTTCAGGATAAGAGAAGTATTCTTCCCTGGCTTTTTTAACCCAGTTGAAGTTGTCTTCCTCATCTCCAGAATTATCAAGCTTGTCCTCAATTTTGTTTAGATTCTTCAGCTTGGCTCTAAAAAGACTGATATCCGTTCCGAGATCAATAAGAGCACTTTCGGAGGTTAGCCCTTCCAATTCAAGCTCGAATTTTCTCAGTTCTTCATTAAGCTTGAAAGCCCTGTGTTTTCTGGCATCTTCAAGCTCCCTCAGCTGCCCATCAATATTTCGCCTGGTCTTCTCAAGGTGGTTGATTGTGGCAAGGGAGGCATTTTCGTCGACCTCGATCTGAAGTTCTTCAAGATGTTTTACCTTCTTCAAAGCCTTCAGCCTGTCATCAATGAGCCCCTTCTGATCAGCTTCTATCGCACTGCTACTGATAATTGCTTTCTTGACGGTTTCCTGTTTAATATTCTTCTCAACCTCGTCCAGAATTCCCTTCCCCGAAAGATAGGTTCTCAGAATATCATCACCGACCCCATCTCCTGAGGCGGATAGCCTTGAATCCCCGGCACGGATAACCATCAACCGTGACAGCTCATCCGTAAGACCTCTGCCTGAATTCCTGAAATCTTCCAGTTTTCCGCCTCCGGAAGCAAAAACGGTCGTCCCATCCTCAAGGCCTGAAACCGTGATCTTACCCCGGGGTTTCCACTTTCTGATAGTCGGTTCCTGTGATTTGGTTCTTTTCAGTATCCAGGGGGTATTCCTCCCGGTTCTGAAGAGAAGATTGATTATGGCCTCAACAATGTAAGTCTTACCGGTTTCGTTACGACCATAGATAAGATTCAGCCTCCCGGGTTCAAAATTGAAATCCTGGCTGAGTGGCCCTCCGCGGTTAATGGATATTCTTTCTATCCGAATTCCCATTATCCGCCTCCTCCATATACAACCGAAAGAACGTTTTCGATGACCTTTTCCTTATCAGGCTCATTTCCGCCGAACTTCCAGTCCATCTCTTCTATCAGTTGTATTGCCCTTTTCGCTATCGCGTTTCTGCGGTTGTCCCTGACGATTTGTAGTGAAGAAATGTCCGGTTCTTCATCCTGTACGAAGCTGTACGGTTTGAATACTGTCTTCAGACAAGCCATTATGGCTTCTCTGTCAGCTGTATATCCGGTCGCTTTAATTCTGATTCTAGCTTTTTTTCTGTCTTCTGCGCTCAGTCTCCAGGCTGCAATCACGTTCTCCGCGTCATTCCTTAGCCTTTCAATTTCGTTTTCATGGGGAATTATCAGGAATTTTTCGTTGAAGAATATCAGGTCCGTTTGAACTGTTTCAGAGGTAACACGCCCGGTTTCGGTACTGAAGACCAGATATCTTCTTCTTCCTGTTTCGTTGATGTCAATTCCGCAGGGAGAACCAGGGTAATATATACTGTCTGTATTCATGGGTTTATGAATATGTCCCAGGAAGACTTTCCATGGGGAATACTTTTCAATATCTTTCCTGTAAAGTGGCATATAGGTGCCCTTTTCGTAGGGATTGCGCTGTTTCAATCCGCCGAAATAATCACCGTGACCAACAAGAACCCAGCGTTTTTCCATACTGATATTCTCAAGACATTCACCCATTCCGGATGTTGCTGAATAGGGTATGAAGACAATATTCAGCCCGGCAAATTCTTCCAGTACAGGCGAATCGTATATTCTGATGTTCTCACCAACGATAACGCTCTGCGAAATATCGGGATCGTGATTGCCCGGAATTACATGAATGCTGATCTTCGGGTAATTCATACAGATCTTTTCAAAACGCGAATAGCTGGCACAATCCTTATCGAAAAGATCGCCAGCTACTACAAGAGTATTGATCTTCTTTTCTGTAAGGTCGTTAAGGATACTGTTCAGGGCATTGTACCGCTCAATATGTTCTTCACCACCCGAAAGGTGAATATCCGCTGTTACCGCTATTTTCATTTCAGGCACACTTAACCTGTTCCTCCCGAATCATCGATACGAAGAATCTGTTTCAGAATAACAGTACAACTATATTCAAATAGTAAGCATGATGCTTTCCAGAAATAACTGTTAATTATATTATGATATTATTAATAATAGTAATATGCACTAGACAAGCGTTTAAATATTATCATTTTGTATAATGATATGCGTCAATATACTGACTATTTCGAGATGTATAAGCGCATTAATGCTCTTATGATCCGATATTGCTAATTAAAATATATAGTAACTCTGTTTTCACAGAATTATTAGCTTTATGCCTTCAGCCCTGTCTTTGTCCGAACCAGGCGTTTCAGAAATTCCGGGAATTTCTTTGAATTCCGGCATTGACGCAAGGCTCCGGAGGGATTCCAGGCCTATCAGACCTTCTCCGATATCCGCATGACGATCCCTGTGGCTCCCGCAAGCCCCCTTTGAATCGTTAAGATGAAAAACTCTGATCCTGTCGATGCCCACCTTTTCATCGAAACTCGTCATTGTTTCTGAAACTGCTTTCTTTGAAGAAAGGTCATAGCCTGCCGCAAAGGCGTGACATGTGTCAAAACAGATCCCGGTTCTATCATCCAATCCGGTAAGTTCAAGCAGCTGCGCAAGCTGGCAGAAGGAATGTCCTACAGTGGTTCCCTGTCCGGCGGTATTCTCATAAAGAATCCCGGTATCTTCCGGTGAGTTGCGAAGGATTTTTTTTACAAGTGAAGATATTTTGCTGATTCCTTTATCATCACCCGTGCCAAGATGTGATCCCGGGTGTAATACACCCCATTTTATCCTGAGCGAATGCATTCTTTCCAACTCGGCTTCAAGGGCAGTAATCGAGAGTTTCTCAACTCTACTGTCCGTTGTGGCGAGATTGATGAGGTATGAGGTGTGTGATATAACTGTAATTGAAGTGCTGCCGAACCTCTCGATCTCTTTTTCTGTGATGTGGTGCCCCTTCCACTGCCGCTGGTTTGATGTGAATATCTGACCGCAGGGAAGGTTAAGTTCGATGAGTGTGTCCAGAGCTCTATCCAGGCCTCCCCGAACGGAAACATGGATTCCGGGTATCATCTCTGCTGGAATTCGCAGGTCATTGCTGCAGACATGTTTGCCTGAACAGTTTGAGATTCAGTGTGCATTTTTCAGCCAGTTCGCTTCTCTTCTCAACCAGTGTCTGAAGTATATCCCGGGAAGAGTCCCAGGTTCTATCTAGCAAAACGCTCAATTCATCGTCCCAGTTCTCTGAAGACGAATCAACGGTAAGGTTGGCAATACCTGCCTCCTCCATGAATCTGTAACCCTTTGAGGCGTACGGCACGGCAATCGGAATGGTACCGGTAACCACAGAGAGTATCGATCCGTGAAGAGGGACGGTAAGGAATACACGTGATTCGGATATCCTTGTCAGAAAACTCCTGATATCGGTGGGCATGATTACAGTTGCATGATCACTGTGCTTCATCATGGCCATAACAGCTTCGCATTCTGAATCGTCCGAATTAGAGAGGCTTCCTGTATGGAAAGGGAAAAAGCGGATTTCCCCTCCATGGATTTCGATGTGTCTGTCAAGGAGATCTGCCCATTTTCTTCTTATGCCTGATACGTCCGGTTCCCTGTAAAGGCCGAGTTTTCTTCTTATCTCAAGCGGGAGAATGTTACCCTGTCTATTGGATACATTTCGTAAAGCCACGCCAAGAATTTCCGATGTACCGTGGGGGAGAGCGTAATCGCCGGCAAGGGTAAATGTGGAATCTGATGACAGTTTGACTTTTTCCTGATTCAGCCCGAGATCAAGAAGTATTTCAAGAGAAGGCCTGTCCCTTACGGTAACTCCGCTGCAGTACCCAAGCCACTTCCGAAGCTGTCCCGGCGTCCATCTGGCAAGTTCGTTCTCCTGTCCGATACCTATCGACCACGCGAAAACCGGTTTTCCGAAACGTTTTGCCAGTCTGATGGGATGCAGATTGAAAGGTGTGTACAGAAGAGATGATTTGTCCTGAGCCAGTTCCCCTCCGCCCACGATAACAACATCGGACCACTTCACTCCGTGGGTCATCGCCCGGAGTTTGCCCCTGGCTACATCGAATGGCTTAACCCCGTATATCTTTTCCGTTTTCGCAGGAACAGCGGACATCACTCCTATCTGAACATCGTCAAGAGTGGAGATATCCTGGATCTGTGAGGCGAAAATTGCCTCATCGCCTGCATTTGAACCACCTTTTTCCAACTGTCCCCAGGAGGAAGTGAATATCTTTTTCATGACGGGAATATACTGAATTATCCAAGGTGGAAATTCATTCTTCTATAATTGCCAGATGTCAGCTAATCGTGATATGAGAATTTCCTCAGCGTTTCAGCCATCTGCCTGAGCCTGCGGTCAACCTTGCCGTAAATCGAATCCGCGGGATACATTCCATCCGACATCCGCTCGCCTGCTGTGGTTCCCATGAGAAGTTCCGCCCCATCTTCTATTATCTCTATAGGATAGATGTGGAATTTTCCCTTCCTTACGGCATCGATTACGTTATCGCGAAGCTGGAGATCTTTCATGTTCGACTTCGGAATCATAACTCCCTGAGTTCCTGTTAATCCCTTTCCTTTGCATACACGGTAGAAACCTTCCACCTTCTGGTTAACTCCGCCTATTGCCTGTATTTCTCCGAACTGATTAACGGAACCGGTAACAGCCAGATCCTGCCTTATGGGAAGATCCGAGAGTGCGCTGAGAAGAACGTAAAGTTCCGTTGAAGACGCGCTGTCACCATCTATTCCGCCGTAGCTCTGTTCGAATACGACACTCGCCGAAAGAGAGAGAGGGTACTCCCTTGCGAATTTACCCTGCAGGAAACCTGATATTATCAGCATTCCCTTTGTATGAGTAGTTCCAGACATATCACTTTCGCGCTCAACATTTATCAGCCCTTTTCTGCCGGCAGAAACCCTGGTGGTTATTCTGGCTGGCAGGCCAAAATCGTAATCAACACTCTGATACACTGCAAGACCGTTTACCTGTCCAACTTTCCATCCCTCTGTATCGATCATTATCGTATCATCAACTATCCGTCTTGTGGCATAGGTCTCTCCGAGATTCAAACGATATATCTTCTCCTGTATGGCTTCCTTGACATAGGCTTCGGTAACTATCATGTCACCTTTCAGTCTGGCAAAATAGCTTGCTTGACGAAGATAGTCTGTAACTCTGTTGAATTCCAGAGAAAGCCTGTCTTTTAAACCGGTCAGCCTGACGCTTTCCTCAACTACCGCGGAAACAGCTTCAGTATTCATGGGGAGCAGGTCTTCAGCCTTGATGATCCCTGCCACTACATTGACGAAATTGAGAATATTCTTATTACTGGATTCCATTGTAAAATCAAAAGCGGCCCTTATTCTGAAGAGAAGGCCGAACTCTGGTTCGTAAGAAGCAAGAAGATAGAAAAGTTTCGAAGATCCTATTAAAATAACCTTTGTATTGGTATCAATAGGCTCGGGATGAAGATGAACCGGGTACATACCCAGGGGGTCATGACTTCGTATAACGGTTGTCTGGTTCCTGAGAGTCTGAATGAGCCTTTGCCATAGTTCCGGTATTCTGACCAGATCCAGAGCATTCATAATAAGGTAGCCTCCGTCAGCCTTCTGTATAGCGCCAGGTCTGATCATCAAGTGATCACTGTAGGGCTTCCCCTCAACTATTACACGATCGATGTTCCCGAAAAGACTTACGGAATCCGGAAACTCCTCGATTATTATCGGACGATTGGTCTTTCCCGCATTGTCCAGAATAAGGTTCGGTGTGAACAGAACGTACGGATCTTTGTCTTCAGAACTGCCCGCAAAATCGCTGAGATTTTCCAGAATGATCTCTACTATCGAGTCCGCCCATTCATCTGCCTTCTTTCCACCAATTTCCTTCAATATGGAAACAATTCCCAATATTGTAGGTTTCACAAGCCTGCGGGACATTCTTTCAAGCTTTGCCTGGATCTCTATTTCCAAATCACGGGTTTTTCTGAATGCACCTGTGAGTTTTTTAAAAAGTTCCTCATGTAATTCAGTGTATTTCTGCAGATCCTCCTGCGAGAGCTTGCCCGCCTCCTTCATTTCCTTGAGGGTATCGAAAGAGACCGGTTCATCGTTTATCACGGGAAGTATATCAGGTCTGAATTGCCCCGGTGCAACGGGTATGTTGACTATGGAGAAACCAGCTTTCGAAGCCTCTTTTTTTACGGTATCCATAAAGGCTTTCTTCCTGTCATCGTACGCTACCCGTGTCGCCCTGTTTTCCATCTCGGCCTTTTCGCTGCTTAGAACCGTGGGGATGTTACTTTTCAGAAGCTGAACACATTCGTCCAGAGCCTCTTCGAACCGGATTCCGTCTCCTGCTGGAAAAGTCAGGACTATCGGTTTTCTGGGATCCTCCATGTTTCGAACGTACATGATATCTCTCAGGTCATCGGTGGTCGTATCGATGCTGTTCAGGATGTTTTTTATAGTTGTTTCGCGCCCCGTTCCAGATACTCCCGTTACAAATATGTTGTATCCTATTGAAGGAATTTCAAGGCCAAGTTTCAGGGCCCTTATCGCCCTTTCCTGACCCACTATTTCTCCGGTGGGAATAATGTCCGCTGTTGTTTTGAAATCAAGGGCTTCCGATGGGCATTTCCATTTGAGCTCTTCAGGTTTGAGTGGGCTGACAACCATCTCTATATCCTTCCCGCATGTTTTTAATCCTATTTCTCCGGAGGTTCAGGCCCCAGAGGTGCTGTTGAAAGAGGACCGGCTTCTACTGAAAGTCCCCGAATCCTGTTTCCCCGTTCCACCTTACCCCTTACTATAATGGTAGCTTCAGAACGGACAAGAATAGATTCAGCCCTCCCGAAGAGTGGTGAGGGCAGAAATACGTCTGCCACTCCCGTATTGTCCTCAAGCATAAGGAAACCTGCGCCAGCGGCAAGTCTTCTTCCTGTAACAAATCTTCCCCATATCCTGATATCGATTATTGACCCGATAAGTTTCAGCGGGATCGTTCCGTCAGGCCGTTCGATTAATTCCAGAGGAGACGCTGAAAGGGGAAGGTTCAGAAGCCCCAGCTCCATGGAGACTTTTGTTTCAATGGAATAGTCGGGAAGATCAGGAACGCCCGGCGGCATACCTGGAAAAAATCCACCATTGCCTGCCTCCAGCTGCATGAGTGCAACCGGTGGTGCAAAACCTATTTCCCGAAAACAACCCGCCGCAGCCATGTTTCTGCACAAAGACATTCCGCAGCCTGCCTCGAGCAGCTCAAACGGGTACCTGTACGGCCTGCCGTCTTTCATCTTCTCGTATTCAGTACTTCCCATCCCCCTGAGATGATGAAATCCCGGAATTATTATTCCTTTTCTTTCACAGGTAAGCCATTTTCCTGTATTAACACCGGGAGGTTTGAACGAAACGCCAAGCCTTCTGGCTTCTTCAAGGTATACTCTTGCTCTGTAGAAACCACCCCCGGCTGCCATAACGGATGCCATGTAAAGGGCCGGGTGTTCAGCTTTCAGAAGTGCTGCAGCGCAGGAGACTGCGCCGTATGTAAATGCATGCGCCCTGCAAAAGCCATAACCGGCATAACTTGAGAGTACATTCCAGACGGCCTCAGATTTCGAAGGTATCATTCCCCTGCGTCTGCACATTGAGATGATCTCTTTCTTATCAATCCGCTTTTTTTTGAGTTTTCTTCTTAGGGATTCCCAGAAGGACTTCCGCTGATTTCGATACGTCTTCCTGATAAAGCATCACTCCGAGATTTTCCCGTAAAATCGATCGCAGCTCTGGAAGCGAGGAATTCATAATCGATTCCGAATGAAGGCAGTCAAGGTAGTTCTTTCTTCCACCCCCCGCGGACGCTCCGGGTCTTACCAGTGCCAGGGCTCTGGCCACATCTTCCATTGTGCGTATCTTCATCTCCCTGAGAAGACCCCTCATCGCGGGTGACTCAACATGGACTACTCCTATTGTCCTGCCGGTATCAAGGAGTTCCCTGGCCGGGCCCGGGATACTGCCGCCTTTGCGGAAAATACTCAGTGGTTCCTGTTCAAGTATCGAGCATACAATGGATATTGTTGTAAGCCCTCTCTGCCCCAGCAGATCCATTTTCAGGAGTCCTATCTCCTCTATTCCATCTTTGTCGAATTGGGTTATGTCGTAACCACAGGGGCTCGGTTGGAGAGGTACAAGTGTATCTACCGGTTCATCCGTGCAGACCAGTCCGCAGGGATGGGGAGCCAGGTGTGAAGGAATATGCCGGATAAGTTTCGAGTCCCGAAGCGCTTCCGAAGCGGCTGGCCTTCTCCAGGCAGCGCTATTATTGTAGCGAAGAATTTTTGTAAGGCTGTCGATCTCCCTGCTGCTTATACCCAGACCCGATGCAGCAACACGGAACGCAGATTTGGAGCGATGGGTCACTATCTGTGAAACGGCAGCTCCGTTCCTTCCAGCCTCTTCAAGAAACCATTTTGTAACTTCATCCCTCCTTGAGCTGTCAATATCAAGATCGATGTCGGGAGGATTCGATCTGAAAACGTTGAAGAACCGTGAAAACGACAATCCGTGACGGATAGGACAGATTATGGATATGCCAAGAAGGTACGCGATGATACTGCCCCCGGCTGAACCTCTTGCCGATGCTGCGATACCCCTTTTTCTGCAGTATTCGATAATATCGTAAAACCGGAGGAAATAGTCTGCCAGCCCGTTTTCACATATGATCTTCAACTCCATTTCCATTCTGCGAAGGGCGGATGGACTTTCACTGTACAATGATCCCAGCCTGCTCTTAACTATTTCAGCCAGCTTCCTCTCCTCCGCTGGATTCCTTGTTCTTACTTCTCCTTCTTTTACAGGTTCCGTTGAAATCATTCCCGCCAACTGCCTGTTTCCCATCAATGAACGCTCAGCACCGCGGAAACTCCTTTTGAACACATCAACATCGGGCAATACATTATTCTTACCCGAGAATTCCATCGGATCAATTTTCTTTTTCTCTATGGCCAGATATCCTCTGCGAAGAATCCTGTGTGTGTTTATGCTTTCGGTAGTTGTAAATACAACAGGCCAGGATGCAATCGGACGATATCCCTGTTCAAGTATCTCACGCTCTACCATGCCTGGCTTTCTGCCGGATATGCATTCGGGGAAAACAGATACGAACAGCTGCCCGGAGAAACCCATCTCATGTTCCAGCATTTCTGCCCCGGAAGGTTTTTCGACAATCGCTGCCATGTTCACACACAGGGGCAGTGATTCCTCGGTCGAGATCCTATCAGGGACAGTTGCAGAGGTTATGAGACCGCAAAGATTCCCCCATCCTCCTTCAAGAGCTGCAAAAACTACTTCTATCCCTTTAATCCTCAGCTTAACTCCCGCAGCCCCGATGATACCGTTTTCCCTGCATGCCGCGGCATATTCCAGCTGTCCGGTTACAACTCCGGCATCCGAAAGAATTCCTCCGGCGTAACCACACCTGGCAATTCCTTCAGCAAGCTGCGTGGGGGACTCAACACCGTACCTGAAGGAGTACCAGCTTCGAACAGGTGTAATGACATATTCCATGGCATATATGTAAACAAATGTTCACTATTTTGCAAGGGGCGTTTTCTGCCGTATTGGTCCGCATACTTTTTGATCGAAGATATCAATGGGATTACGAAAATTCCACTTTCCTATTGTTTATTCAATTTATCTCTGAAGTGGTTGAACAGTTCACTTTTTCCTTCTATGATGGACCACTCAGCAATGTATTCCATGTCCACATCATGAAGTGTAGCAACGAGTATAGCCTGTGCCAGAGACTGTATATCATCCCAGTGGTAGAAGGCTGCCAGCCTGTCCATGACGCACTGGGTTGGTGTGAGAAGGTTGAGTGTGGAATTCCCGATTGTTATTTTGTGTGTACTGGAAACAGGGGAATAACCGATAGATAGCGGACCGGGCGGAAATTCTATCAGGAGTTCTGTATCAGGATGTGAGAAATAGCGTCCCATCTCTTTATGGAATCCAAGCTCTTCAAGAGCTACCTTTACTCGTTTCATGCTACTGAGGGTAATGAAATCAAGATCAGCAGTAAGATAGCGGTCATCCGAGTAAATCGATACTACAGCACCACCCGTGAGGACAGCGTGGATTTCTCTATTCGCAAGATGCTGGCATATTATTGCAGCAAGATCAGCTATTCCGCATTCCCTCGATATCTTTTCAGTGTCTTTCCCTTTGTCCGTGGCCTTCTCCTCTTCGTATAAAATGATTCTATTTCTTCCTCTGGAAGATATTCAAGAGCCTTCTGCAGTAAATTCATCAGCTCATTCTTCAAAACGTACCGGGGATTAATCCTGTACAGCCTTGTCCTGCCGACGAGTTTGCTCTTTAGTATCCCGGCATCCTCGAGCTTTTCCATCCGATACTGAACCCTTTGCTGGTTCATTAAGAAGTTATTCGCTATCTCCGTAGGATAGGAATCACCGAACCTTGCAATGTAGAAAAGAGTTCTGGACACAGTCTCTCCCAGAAGAGCGTAGATAAAACTAAAATCGTATGTTTCCATATCGGTATTTCTCCTGTATGAACTAAATATTTCAGTTATATAACATATACATTTGGTTATATCACAAATCTATTTAGTTATATTAGAGCCGTCAATGGCGTTGGAATAACGAACTTGCCCGATCTACGCACGGCAATTGCGGTATCTGGATATCTACCGCATTAGCAGGAAAGACCCATAATTAAACACATTTACCTAATCAGGCAGGACATCGGAGGTTTATTGGGAAATATTTACTGCTTTGGGAGCAGGTAATGGTATTACGAAAAATCCACTTTCCTATTGTTAGAACATAGTAGGTGTAAGGGGTTCATTTTTTGTTGGATGCCATTCTGAGGCAATATCGGGCCTTTGTGATTGCAAGGATTTCTCGGGCATTGGTCCAGGTAAATATTCCAGTATACGTCTATACTCGGACAGCGATCTGTACTTATTCTCAGTAATGTACTCTTGCATGATTCGAACTGCATTCTTATTGAGTAAAGAGTTCTCTAACATACCCTCTAATAACCTATTAATGATTACTTTGTGACGCTCATTCTTTTTGTAACATGAATCGAATGGTGATAGCTTGCTCAAACCTTCACCTCTAAGCCTGACAACGGTTATGCCTTGAGTCTTGAGAGTTTCATTCTTCTTCCTGTCCTGGCATACTTTGTCTTTATGCCAATATCCTCCATCGATTTCGATACCAATCTTCTCTTTAACAAGGAATACATCAAGCTCGTAACCATTGTACTTTTCTCCATAGTACTTGCTTTCAACTCGCAATAGACCCGTATTTCAAGCTTAGATGACTGAGTATTACAGAATGGACAACCTCCACCTCTAACCCTATTAGCGATATACGCATCCCATTCATGCCCATTCTCGCATATCCACCATACTTTTCTCTGAGATCCAGGACTTACCTCTGAAGGTTTCAGTAATCCATTTCTTTCTATATTCCATTGCTTTGATAAATCTGGATATTTAACTTCAAGACTATTCTCATATGCGAGCTTATTACCACTACAATATGGACAGCCTGCTCCCCTATTTCGACTGCTAATATTAGCTTTCCATTCATGACCTTTGTCACAAATCCACCATGCTTTTTTACTGCTACCAGGGGTGAAGTGTTCAGGCTTTTCAGAACCATTTTTCTCTGGATGCCATTCACTGGCTATTTCTGGATTGATTGATGCTAGATTGTATTCAGCACTTGGACGTCTTCCAGAACAAAATGGTCAACCTCTTCCGCGAGATCTATGTCCAATAGTATCACACCATTCGTGTCCATTATCACAAATCCACCAGACATTCTTACGCATACCATAAGTAACATCATCAGGTTTGAGATTTCCATTTTTTGATGGGTGCCACTGTGCAGCTACTTCCGGATGGGTTTCAGAGAGTGGTTTTTTCGCGTTCATCTTGCCTACTTCCATACATGAGTATGCGTAGAGCTTGATTTCTGTAAAGGGGTCACTACAATGAATTGCATCGTTCAAGTTGTGAAAATAAAGTCTATTGAAATTAATCTATGATTTGAAGTGTATACTATTGAATCAACGCCCGACGGGATTCCCTTCGACTCGCTTCGCTCGCTCAGGATAAACTCACCATTCAGATCTTCGATCTGAGGTCCGAATCCAAAGTGCAATAACGAAATCGGATGATCCCGTGCAGAGGCTGAGAGAAAACCTCAAAGGGATTTAGAAATTAACTCAAGCTTCCGAAAAGGTCGTCGGAATTCCCATCCTGATCGGTTATCGTGTTATGTAGAAATGATTACCTTCAGAAATACAAGTTCGTACGATGAAGAACCGGTGCCGACAATCAGGAACTCGCACTCCGATTGATCCGTCTCGATGATACTGTAGAAGCAATTGGCAATATCCAGATCGCACACAACCATTTTCTGAAGTGTTCCAGTTGCATCCAGAACGGCGATGAACGCCAGCTCTGTACCCCACATAGTGCGAGGTGTCTCTTCCAATTCGACGCTTCTCGCAGTGGTGCCTACAGCTATTACATGACCTGAAGACGTTTCGACGGCATCGTAAACACTAGCCATTCCGCGGAAATAACCTGCATTTCTCCAAAGGGGATTACCGGTATCACCATCGAGAAGGCAGACAAATCCAGCCACCGGGCTGGTGAACCACTGCTGGACGGCACCGCCGATAAGAATATCACCGCTGGATGTCATGCGGAGGGAGTGGACATATGCTGCTGTCTCACCGATTGGCTCGGGCAGGTCAAGCAGATAATCGGTATTCAGCGAATAATGACATATCATCTCACCGGCTGCTGATATGCTCTGGATCTCCGTACAGGTGCTATGACAATCGGGATCGTTGTTTACCAGGTATCTACCATCAGAGATCTCGGTTACAAAAGGATTAACATGGAACTCATCCGTTCCCTCGAGAGCGCATGTCCACAGTGTGTCCCCCTGCTCTGCGCAGGCGATCAGCCACATCTCGCCTGATCCCCCTAGTTGGGCAGTACTCAGTTCGAAACTGTTATCAAGGGCAGCCCTGTCACATGACATGGGACACCAATCCGAATCGATTACAATCGTCCAGGAATCGTAATTAAATTCAACATCGTTAAATAGAACTGACTGGCTTGCCGAGATTCTCAACCCTCCCGATTCCAGAAGCTGGCAGCTATCGATTCGGACCGGAATAGATGTTATCATCTCGACGGGACAGGAATACTCCGAAAGAATGTCAATCGTGACCGAATGTGCTGACACTGAAAACAGGATGAGAAGAGCGATTGTTATGAGTTTCATGAGCTTCCTTTCTTACTGAAGGATAATAACTGATTAACGATCATAATTCTCTATGCCCTTTGAGAGGTAGGTCTGCGTTCACTCTGTTCTTGACAGAACGGGCTGATGATATGTATTCTCAAATCTGACTGGAAAGCAGATACTAAGGAGGGATATATGCGCTGGATGCTTATGCTTCTTGTGCTGGCTTGTGCCATACCGGTTGTTGCCGGGGAAATTGTTATTGGCATCTGCGACGAGTGCGGCTACCAGACCGATGAGTTCTTTGCGGGATATGGCATGACACCGGGTTATGTTGCCGAAGTATACCGTGATCCTGAAACCGGTGAGTTTCAACTGGTAGGATTCGACATTGTCCTGATCGTCGCCGAAAATATCGCGGTCACCCTCAACAACAACTACCGTGAGATTGAAGAACTGACCGTTGAGGAGATTGCCGTTAACATCAATAATAACTACCGTGGGATCGGAATGGAGACCGCCGAGGAAATAGCCGTTAATATTAATAATAACTACCGTGAGACCGGTGAGATAAACTTCAGTGAAATCGCGGTCACCCTCAACAACAACTACCATGGAATCGAGAAATTAGTTAGGACATTGAGATCACCCGATGTTCTGGGAGAACTTATCCTGGATGATGAGCTTCCTGCAGGTGTTCTGTTAGGCGAAGACCCGACGGGTAATCCGATGAGCTGGGAGCTGATTTCTCTGAATGATAGCAACCTTTGCCCGGCCTGTGTTGGAAAAACTCTGATCTTTGAGAGGGTTGGTCACTGGAATTAAACACTGAATACTCTCAACTGTATTAATGATACTGATCGGGTGCGGAGCTGACGAATCCCCACCCGAACTCCCCGACATTGAGTACAAACTCGTTATTACCGATTCGATAAGAGTCGAAATCGGTGATCCTGACTACATTTTCGGACGGCCTATCTACATGACGCATTCACCCGATGGTAATATCATGTTTCTGGACAGGATTAAGCACATGGCATTCATGTACACACCGGAGGGAGAATTCATCAGATCTATTGGGCGGGAGGGCTCCGGAACGGGTGAGTTCAATTTGCCCTCTTCCATGGCGTTCTACTCCAATGGAAACCTGCTTATAGGAGATATGGATGCAATCACATCATTCTTCAAAACGTACCGGGGATTAATCCTGTACAGCCTTGTCCTGCCGACGAGTTTGCTCTTTAGTATCCCGGCATCCTCGAGCTTTTCCATCCGATACTGAACCCTTTGCTGGTTCATTAAGAAGTTATTCGCTATCTCCGTAGGATAGGAATCACCGAACCTTGCAATGTAGAAAAGAGTTCTGGACACAGTCTCTCCCAGAAGAGCGTAGATAAAACTAAAATCGTATGTTTCCATATCGGTATTTCTCCTGTATGAACTAAATATTTCAGTTATATAACATATACATTTGGTTATATCACAAATCTATTTAGTTATATTAGAGCCGTCAATGGCGTTGGAATAACGAACTTGCCCGATCTACGCACGGCAATTGCGGTATCTGGATATCTACCGCATTAGCAGGAAAGACCCATAATTAAACACATTTACCTAATCAGGCAGGACATCGGAGGTTTATTGGGAAATATTTACTGCTTTGGGAGCAGGTAATGGTATTACGAAAAATCCACTTTCCTATTGTTTCCTTGAGAGAATCCCGCAGGAAGACGGTGATAATGACTCCGGGCTGAATACATCTCATCCTTTCGAACTGCGACCAGGTGATACGCGGTTCTGATCGGTGAGAATTCCGGTGGTGTCGGCACATTCGGAGAGGTTCGCCAGTACTGGCTCCCGAACTCTCGAATCAGCCTTCGGGCTCCCCGAATAAGTGAAGATCTGTTAATATTGTGTAAATAGAAGCTAACTTTCTGCATTGGAGGTCAGTAATATGAGAATCCTGCTGGTTCTGAGCATGTCAATCTGTGTCTTTCCACTATCTGCAGACTATAACATTGATGGAATGTTTAAATCTCTTTTCTATTTCTACAACATCGAACAGCCTCGAACATTTGATTCCTTCCTGGCTGTTTATCCTGATCCGCCCCTCCTCAGACTGGATGAGTACGCCCTGCACTGGGACAGCTTCGTTACTAATCTCGACTTCTCGGAGTGTGAATACTGGGTGGATTCTATAACCATGAAGAAAAGAGCGGGTCTGGAAAGGGGGATTGCAGCACTGATAGATCATCCGGACATCTCTTCCCTGGCGCTTGAGTATGCATCCTCAGCCATATGCTATTATGAGTGGGAAGGTCTCCCTGAAGGCCCGGGTGATGAAGCGGTATTTGCTTTGTCCTACATGAATGAGAATCCTGAATCACCGCTTGAACCATATCTTATCCTCTTTCTGATGCACCGATTAAGAGCGCAGCGGGAATGTATTGTCTCGTATTACATAAGGTTGGATACTCTCCGATATACTGCTGAAGCAGACAGCCTTCAGGTTCTGTACGATTCACTTTTCAGTGAGGCGGTACAGCATCCGGACCCGCTGGTAACTTATTTCGCTTTGGAGCTTGATTCAAGAGAGAAGGTATACGAGTAGTAATGCATTAAGGGTTTGATATACATGTACAAATTTTAGATATTCCTATAATGACTTTGAATCATTAACTGACGGGAGACTGATATGAAAAAGTACATGATAGCTGCTGTTATAGCTGCTATTTCTATTGTGGGATGTTCGAGCGATCCTTCAGCACCATCCGGGTCCCTTCCCAATGTACAGAACCTAACTATTAACGAAACGGCATCAAAGGGAGATTCTGTAGTTCTGGAATGGGATGCTCTTGACGTGGAAGTTGACGGGTACCACATCTACTACGCGACAACTCATCCTGGAGACTGGGGCGAGCCCGGTTTAACGGCGGATACAACCTGGACGCATGTAGCGACATCGACCGGGTATTACGAGATAAAGGCCTCCAAGGGGCTGGATTACTCTACAGGTTTTTCAAACAGAGTTAATTCCAGGGCTCAGGCCAATTATTCCCAGGAGCAGGAACTCAGAGCGAACACCACATCGAACGGTCTGATATTCTATAATGACGGTCTCGGCTGGGGAACCGGTGTGGCCGATTCCTCTGAATTTCATCAGGATATCTACGTTGGAATAGCTAATAGTAAAGTTTACCTCTACTCGGGCAATCATAACCCTGCGCTGTATCCCGGCGGAAACGATACGAAGCTCTGTCTCAGGGGTACACTCGGAAACGTAGCTCCAGCACCCGGTTCATCGGAATGGGTTGATTCTGTACAGGTAACCGATATCAACTGGGTATATGTACAGCTGACTAATAATCATTACGCTGAATTTTACATAGACAGTGTATTCACAGATGGCGCTGATTTGTTGTCCTTTGAATATCAGCTTATCGATTATCTCAGGCTTTTCAACGTGCTTTAGTGCTGTTCTTGTCCTGAATGGCGGCGGGGTTCTGCTCCGCCGCTTATTCCATTAAAACAGATCCCTCTTGCTCTTCATGGCCTTTCTGATATCCTTCATCAGTTTTTTCAAGTCCGGGTCTTTTTTGATCTTCTGATCTCCGGTTACCCCGGCTATCATCATATCGACCCTTCGGAGCTTACCGGAAACAAGTTTTCCAAGAATTATAAGATATTCTATGGCAAGTTGCGGTTGAGTCTGAACCATGTCGGCGAAATGTTCCCGGGTCATCCTGTAAAGGACTGATTTTCCCAACGACCGGACGGTAGCGGACCGCTCTCCCTCATCGAAGAAAGCTATTTCACCGAACACATCGTTTGCTTCCAGCGTATCCAGTGTAACCGCTTTGCCACCGGTACCTTCGATAACCTCAAGTTTTCCCGATTTGATGATAAAGAAATCTGTAGTGAGTTCTCCCTGAAACATCATCGCGTCTCCGTTGTTCAGTTCCGCTACTTCGTAGAAAGGCATCATTTCCGGTTCGAGAAGTCCTCTGTCTTGATTAAAAAGTTCTCTTTCCTTCATCTTTTCCTCCTCGGTGATTTCAACTCAATGTATTTCAGTAAGCAATTAAACAATATCCTGAGCCCCTGTCAACCTCAAACCTATCTATACATTCTATACTGAATATGGCTGTCCAAAAGTCATATACGAATAATAAGCCAAACATTGCTATTACTATGATATAGTACTTATTAATAGTACTATAAAATGGACAGAATAAGTAAGATAAGTAAGTCCGACCTGGGAGATGGAATAATCAGCAACCTGTCCTTGTAACAGCAGTGAAAACAACACGGGAGGTTGAAAATGTTTCTGAACGCAATGACATCACTGATGATTCTCTCCGTCTCGGTCGCTGGATACTTCTGTCCGGGCAGGTCAAGCGGCGAAAATTATCAGGAAGTAGTACAAAGAGTATCCGAGATGGTCTGGGACCAGAACGTAAGAAAAATGGCAAGCGCGCACGGTCTCGATGTAGTAAACGTTACCTGGGAGGACACGGGGCGTTACTCCGGCTCGTGCTGGGGTCCAAACATTTCCGATATGACAATACAGGTTCACAGCCGCCAAAACGGTTCTGAAAACCCCTCTCTTACCTGCATGCCAGTGATAAGGTATCCGAATTTTCACGATATTTCAGCGGATCTTGACCCGGATAATTTCTATCTGCTGGTTGGCAACGAAATAGGCGAAGATCTTGCTCCTGTATCACTTACGGATTTCGTTGACAATATCAGGTACTATCTCCACGATCCGGAATCATGGGATGGTGACGAACACAGCTTGCTCGCGGAGCGGGACAGCGTTGTTCTGGTAAGCGCCCAGGCGGTGTTCCTTCCTATTAAGGATTCGGGAAACGCAACGTTCAATCCTGTACTTTACAATTACCAGTCCTACGAGGGCGATCCTGCCGTACTTACAATTCTGGTAACAAGAGAAGGCACGAGTGTGACTGTAATAGATAACGCAAGAGACGCGGTTCCGGGATCCTGGAGCTGGGGTCAGAGACTTTTCTTCAACGAAGACGGGAATCGCGCCAGCCTGACCGGGCAGCGGATTTCGGACTTCAGGGCTGATTATGTAAGCAGCGGGGGAGACCCCTCGGACATATCCGAGGAGAGTAACCTGAATATGGTTTTGTTGATACAGATTCCCCTGAAGCAGAGGAATCCTCAAAGCACGTATTTCGATGATGTATGCTGCGACTCTTCTTGTGAAACGTTCTGTGCGTCTGGTGAGCTCAGCAGGGGTGTATCGGATGTCGAAGCTGCCGTGATCGGTCATGGAGAATTGGAAGGGCCCTTCACTGAGATGGATGATCTTGAAATCCGCAGGGATCCGGAATTCCCCATAAGAGTGACAGTACAGTTCTACAAGGCAACTTCAAACGGGATTGCCTCACAGAATGATATCGATGAGATAGCTGAAGAGATCCAGAAGGTGTACGACCAGGGTTCGTACGTTGGCTCCCTCGTTGTTCCCGATACGGGAGTCTACAGACCTACCGACTGGGATAGAGCATCCGTACCCAGAAGACTGAACAGGTACTGGGACTTCAGGAGAAACGGCTTCCTGAACTGGATAGGCAGTAGAGACCTTAAAAATTAAAGGAGAGGTACGGACAGTGCCGGGACTGATCAGTCCCGGCATTTTCTATTTGGAAAGTTTCAGTTTTTCTTCTAGATTATCCGCATGGCTGAAAGAACATCGGAACGGAAGCACTGGGACGATTTCTGGAAAAGGGATCGTGACCTTGACGAAATCTACGATAACGATGGGCGCATACCTGAAGAGCTCCTCAAAAGGATGGACATCAATGGCGCAATCGTAATGGAGGTTGGAGCCGCAACCGCCAGGGACAGTGTTATTCTCGCTGAAAACGGGGCTATCGCGATAGCGCTTGATTACTCCCACGAAGCTCTCAGGCTTGCCAGTGAGGCAGCTGAAAGAGCAGGGGTTCAATTACTCCTCGTCTGCGGTGATGCCCTTGCCCTGCCCTTCAAAGATAATTGCATCGATCTTGTTTTTCATCAGGGAGTTCTGGAACACTTCCGCGATCCGTTTCCTCTTCTTCGTGAAAACGTAAGAGTCATAAAGGAAGGTGGAAAAGTTCTTGTGGATGTTCCTCAAACGGTTCATATCTACACATTGATAAAGAAAACCCTTATCGCGATGAACGCATGGTTCGCGGGCTGGGAGACCCAGTTCACACCGGGTGAACTCTCCAGAATTCTCAGAGAAACAGGCCTGGAACCTGATAGTATTTACGGAAGGTTTTTCTCCCCCTCCCTCGCTTACAAGATATTCCGGGAATTGCTTATGAAACCGGGCATCAAGCTTCCGCTGAGGCCGGTACTTATTCCACCTGTCCACAGATTACGGACCCTCCTCAGAAAGAAGGTCGAAGATTCTTACTTCGGGCCGAGATTCGGTTACATCGTCGGAATCATCGCCGGAAAAAAACAGGACAGCTGACATGCGTATTCTGGCCCTTAACTGGAGGGATCCGAAGAATCCTGAAACGGGGGGGGCAGAGATTCACCTTCATGAAATCCTCAGAAGGACAGTCATTGCCGGCCATGAGGTTACACAGATCTCTCAGGCGGTGGCCGGTCTCCCCTCTGAAGAAACAATAGACGGTATACGTATCCTCCGTAATGGAAAGCGGAACACTTTCAATTTTACACTGAAAAAATTTGCCCTCTCCCTCGACATATCATCCAACTTCGACCTTGTCATTGAAGACCTCTGCAAGATACCCTTCTACAGCCCCCGATGGTCTCCGGTTCCTGTTCTTACCATTGTGCCCCACCTCTTCGGCACAACGGCTTACAGGGAAGTCGCGCTGCCTCTTGCGCTCTATGTGAATTTCATGGAATCTTTCATACCTAGGGTTTATGGAGAATGCTCTTTCGTGGCTATTTCCGAATCTACAAAGAAGGATCTCGTAAAAAGGGGAATATCCGCGGAAAATATTTCCGTTATTCCCTGCGGGATAGACACCGGATTCTACAGGCCGGGAAAACCCGATCCGGAACAGGGGACATTCCTGTACGTCGGAAGGTTGAAAAAGTACAAGGGTGTCCAACTGATCCTTGCGGCGCTGGCTGTACTGCGGGACGCGGGTAAGAATTACAGGCTTGTAGTGCTTGGATCCGGCGATTACGAAGCGGAGCTGAAAAAAACCGCCTCACGCCTTGGCCTTGACCGGAGTGTTACCTTTGAGGGATTCGTTTCCCAGGAGCGAAAGCTCCACTGGCTGCGGAAGGCCTGGGCGGCCGTATTCGCATCTGAGAAAGAGGGATGGGGACTGACGGTAATCGAAGCAAACGCCTGCGGAACCCCCGTTATCGCCAGCGACAGCGATGGTCTTCGGGATTCGGTGAAGGACGGCATTACCGGCATTCTTGTTCCCCATGGCAGTGTGGATAGTCTTGCGGCTGAAATGGACAGGCTTGCAAACGATCCGGTTCAAAGGGACACACTCGGAAAAAGCGGCATGGAATGGGCTACCGGTTTCAACTGGGATGATACCGCGAACAGTATGATAGAAATAATGAAAGACACTCTGCGCAAGTGACGTCCGGTCCGAGAAACAACCGTTACCCCGTATGGGCTTTATGTATAGCTCTGAGTTTCCTGGTAATCTGGCTGCTTGGTCTGCTGCCTCCAATCCTGGAGCATTTTTCTCACGATGGAACCGCACGTTTCATACGATCTGCATACAAATTACTGTGTCATGGCATACCGGATCGATGCCCTGTGATATTCGGACGACCTGCCGCAGTATGCGTGAGGTGCAACGGAATATACTTTTCAATTGTTCTCGGTTGTGCTGTGTTCTTCCCGCTATTTCGGAAAAGACTGAAATGGAAAACCGTTCTCCTGGTTTCCCTGTTCGTTACATTCATTATGGGCTTACAGTGGGTACTGGAATTCACGGGAGTGATTGATACTTCTCGCTCTCTTCTGACGGCAACCGGGTTCATGTGGGGAACGGGCCTGAGCCTTCTTCTCTGCAAGTCAATCGATATGCTGCGCGGAAGATACACCATATCCTGAAGGGTCTAAATGTTTTCAGTGATTCATCTACCATATTTGATAGAAGTGAATGAACTGAAATACGATTTACGATTTTCAGGAATTGACAGAACTTGATACCATTGAATATCATCCTTCAATAAAACTAATCAGTATTCGCCTGATGCGACCTTGAATTGATTGTATTAACCGGATGGGTAAGGGTTCAGAAGAAGATAGTTCTCGATAACTCTACAGTTCCGGTTCTAATTGAATAGTACAGATTCCGGATTCACTTTCATCGGTAACAATGGAGGATTGTAAATGGCCAGTAAAGCGGAGAAGGCTGAAATATCCGGGAAAGCAGAGGCTGC
This sequence comes from Candidatus Aegiribacteria sp., assembly GCA_021108005.1. NCBI lineage: Bacteria > Pseudomonadati > Candidatus Aegiribacteria > Candidatus Aegiribacteria sp. The sequence goes on along the minus strand of JAIORS010000191.1, from coordinate 57,480 downwards.
TCTTTCCGGAAAACAATTCAGGGAGCTTTCAAAAAGTCTTAAAACCATGTTCAAGAAGAATTCAAAAGATCTGCGCAATCATCTTAACGAAATGAAAGATCAGATATCTGACGTAAGCGGGCTGCTGCAGACAGAACTCGAGAAACAGAATCTCGATATACTTACAGCCCTCAGATCGGCGGGAGATTTCGCGAAGCGGTCTGACAACTCCGCAATGGATATGCTCTCACAGGTATCGAGCCTGAGGGATTATTTCGCAAAACAACAAAGCATGGTCAAGAGGTTTCAGGACGGATACGACTGGACAGTGTTGAAGAATTTTTGTCATCGAATAATAAGATGCATCGATGATGTTGAAAAACGTATGAACAGCACCGATGAAGTAACTGATAATCACCGTCAGGATCTCGATATGATTTACGACCAGCTCGTATTCGCTCTTGATGGAAGCGGAATAGAACAGTTTAAACCCGAAATCGATACTCCTTACTCAGGCCAGGAAAAAATAGCGGAAGTAGTGGGCAAAGACCCCTCTGAAAAGGGGGAACCCGGACACATATCGAAGGTAGTGAACCCGGGCTACATTTTTTACATCGATGACGAACATCGGAAGCTTATTCGACCTGCTAAAGTAAGGCTCTATATGAAACAAACAGAAGGAAGTGATGACATTGAGTAACATTGCAGGCATAGATCTGGGAACGACCTTTTCTGGTTTGGCTATTCTTAACAGTATAGGGAAACCCGAGACGGTTCCCAATTCCGATGGTGAGCGAATTACACCCTCAGCGATCTATTTTCCCGATGACAGCCAGGAAACCGTGCTCGTGGGTCGTGAAGCCATTAATGCCAGGGCCGATGATGTCACAAGGTCAGCCCGATGGGTGAAACGTTACATGGGGGATCCTTTCTATCCCCAGGAAGTCATGGGAAAACAGTGGACTCCCGCTGAACTCTCTTCGCTTATCCTTCGAAAGTTGAAAGAGGAATGTTCGAAGCAGGTGGGCGAAATCTCCGATGTTGTCGTTACCGTTCCGGCCTACTTCGACGAAGTTCGACGGAAGGCCACAATGGACGCTGGCAAGATGGCCGGTCTTAACGTAATAGGAATAGTTAATGAGCCGACGGCTGCAGCTTTATTCTACGCGTCTGAGCAGGACGTATCGGGAAAGATACTGGTGTTCGATCTGGGCGGTGGCACTTTCGATGTTACAGTTATGAACGTTCAGGGAAAGAAGATCGATATCGTCTGTTCCACCGGTGACCATCAGCTGGGTGGGTACGAGTTCGACCAGAAACTGGTCGAGAACTTCAAAGATGTTTACAGCAGTGAGAAGAATGGAGATCTGTTTCCAACTCCGGAAGACCGGGCAAGGTACGAGATAGAGGCTGAAGACGCAAAAAAATCACTTTCAAAACGTCCATCTGTTAAAACACTTCTGGTTGGAAACGAGGGTAGTTTTAAGCACGAGTTGAGCAGGCAGAAGTTCGAGGAACTTATCTCACCCCTGACTGCAAGGATAGACATGCTTGTGGAGGATGTGCTCGACGAAGCCGAACTCGAACCGAATCAGATTGACAGAGTGCTGCTTGTGGGAGGAAGCACCCGTATACCTGTGATCCAGAAGAGACTCGAGAAGATGTTCGGCAAACCTCCTACGGTTGCGGTGAACGCGGACGAGTGCGTTGCCCTTGGAGCCGCTCTCCATGCAGGGTTGAAGCTGATGGAACAGGACGCATCCAAAGTTCCCAGCGGAGTAGCCGCTGGGCTCGGGGATATCAAGCTGAAGGAAGTCTGCGGACACTGCTATGGAACTATAATCGCAACCATTGATCAGGAAACCGGGAGAAAAATCCTGATAAATGATGTTCTCATTCCGAAGAATACGACCCTGCCATGTCAGGTTGAGAGAACCTATTACACCGCCGCAAAGGGCCAGGTAGAGATAGAAGCTAAAGTTACTCAGCACGTCATTGAAAGTACCGATCCGGATATTGTGAATATCGTGTCCATCGGTCACCTGGATCTTCCACCCAACCGGGAGGCCAACAAGCCTGTCAAGGTTCAATACAGCTACGATACAAACCAGAGAATGCACTGCGTATTCAAGGACGAGGAGTCGGGCAGAAAACTGGAGATGGACATAGATACCCAGGCGGGACAGATGTCCCAGTCCGAGGTGGAACGAAGAAGGTCCAGCCTTCGGGTTTTCCAGGTTGAATAGGAGACGGTTTTGATAGCGACAATTGTCCTTAGTTCCCTGGCACCTCCAATCTGCTGCGGCATAGTTCTGCTTATTGTAGTTATTGGAATAGTTGCAGGGGTAGCAGGTTCTGAAGATGAGAAGAAATCATCGGGCACGAAAACGAGAAAAGAAGCTAAGAACGGGCCAAGACCTACAACGACAAACTTCCTTTTCCAGACATATGTCTCCACCGAGATGAAGGATTTCGGAGAGATCACGATGGAAGTTTTCACTATCGAGATGCAGGGACCGATAAACGCGCCAATGAACAACTGCCCGGTATTGAAAACAATAACCCTCTTTGATATCACCAATGGGAAGGATGATCAGAAACCGGTTCTCTGTTCTCTGGACAACCTCCAGTACCAGGATACTACCGCCTTTTTCTCTTCGACCATGGATATACTTCCATTCATGAAGTCTCTTCTCTCCGTCTGGCAACCGATGTTATCCATACCAATTGAAACCCTGACCTTCCCCGCAAGGGGAAAGAGACTGCTTCTTTTCGAAGTAACAATTATTGCTCCCGATAAAACGGTACTGGTAAAGTCAAAATCAGAAATATATTTTGTGAATACTCAGTCTGGTTACATGGACAATATGAAGTCGAGGCTAAGAGCAGCGGAACTGGCAGTTAAGCTCGCGGTCTCGGTAAGCGCCGCTGACGGGAATTTCTCGGGAACCGAGGGCCGTGTTGTCAAGGAATGGATACAAAAGCGAATCGAAAGCAGTGTGGAATCACAGAAGCAGGAGGTTAAGCAGAAGCTTAACAGCGCCGTGGAATCGGCGATGATGGCCTCCGCTAGCTCAGTTCCCGAAGACATCATCCCTCTCTGCAGTGACCTCATCGAGATGAATCCCATTCCGGCCTCATCCATGGGAGACAAGTACGACATACTCGAACTCTGCCTGAAGGTGGCCAGCGCAGATGGAAAAGCCGTGGACACTGAACTTGAACTGGTTAACTCTCTCGCCGAAAATCTGGGCGTTGATCACGAACGCTTCAGAACCATGATAGAGAAGATACTTCCGATAGATATATTTGAAACCGATAATATCAACACAAAACTGGGCATTGACCCCTCCTGGACAGTCGAACAGAAAAGAAAGCATCTCAGAAAAGAGAACAGGAAGTGGCGCGCCCTGGCCACACATTCCAACCCTGAGAAACAGGCGCAGGCACGGCAGATGCAGGAACTTATTTCCAAAGAAATGGCTCTCCTCGAAGGCAGTGATGAAAAAAGCTAAGCTGCCATTTCAGATCGAGGATTTCAGGTTCGAAAATGATTCCCTCGATGAGTATGGCTTCAGCTCAGTCGAGGATGGCATAGAAGAGAAACAGATCGAAGTAAGGAGCCGGAATCTATCACATTCTGTTCTCATCGCACCAGAGCTCTTTCCCGAGATCGCTGAATTAATCGAAGATGTAAGAAAGAAACTCATTCCCGACAGAACCGTTGAGGGTTACGTTTTTAACTCCGGCGAGGGCCAGGCGTACAGTTTCGGTGAGGGCAAGGGCGGATCTGTAACCCTTGCGCTCAGCTCAGGCCTGATAGAGAGATTCAGCGCCAGCGAGATAAAATTCATCGTCGGTCATGAAATATCTCACACCCTCTTCGGCCACCTGCGGTATCCACCACCGAATCCTGACGGTTCGCCGTTGGAGAATTTCAACCTGCTCGCTCTTTCAAGGGCAAGGGAAATAAGCGCGGACAGGATAGGCTTTATATCCTGCGGATCAACAGAATCCTCGTTCAGGGGAATGCTCAAACTGGCATCAGGATTGAGCGACAAATATATAAGATTCGACCTTACCACCTACCTTGACCAGGCAAGGGAATTGCTGGATATGGGAGGATCCAAGTTTCAGCTTCTGTCCACGCATCCTTTAATCACCTCAAGGGTCAGAGCCCTCCTGTGGTTCGAGATGAGTGACCGGTACTACAAATTTACCGGGAAAAAGGGGAAAGCCCCCCTGGAATGGGAGAAGCTCGAAAAAAAGATCCAGAAAGAACTTGCCGCTGTCGGCGGGTTTCACCTGGTAAAGATAAACGAAGCCGCAGCATTTGAAGCTGTTCTATGGGGAACACTCGCGCTCTTCCTGGCGGATGGCATGCTCAATCAACAGGAGCAGGTGCTACTCCAGAAAACTTTTGGTGACAATGTGGCAAGCGAAGCAATCGAATTCGCAAGAAATTCCAATTCACTTGATCTTGAAACGAGACTGCGAAAATCCATATACAGCGCTTCTTGCCTTCCCATTGAGATAAGACTAAATATCTTTTCGGATATAGCGAGGCTCTCAGCCAGCGCTGCGAAAGGTAAAACGGAAATGGAACTGCTCGCGAGGTTCTCCACGGAACTGAAGCTTCCTGAGAAAACTGACGAAACGGAGATCTGATTCTATTTCTGCAAGTGCCGCAAGTGAAGTCCGACCCCTTGACTCTGTACTTCTGATCGATCAGTACAGTTCAACCTTGGTTCCAAGATATAAAGTAACATGGGAGTAATTTTCGCCCCACACATCATTTTCGTTACTGAGCAGCTTAATACCAACACCAATGTACGGTTCAAGGTCCAGAGGAAGCGCTGCTCTTATCAGGGGGATACGCCATCCAAGCTTGAGACCTGAAGAAATAGCCTCTATGTGTTCCTCACCTGTCCTGAATAAAATACCGGCACCCATATACGCACCAAAAAAAATACCAGAATAAGGTTCAATGAAATATTTCCGAAGTTCCCCTCCTAACTCCAAACCGATACCAGAACCCACTATTTCATCCGGGATCCAGATATAGACCAGGGAAGGACCTCCATAGATGATCCAGGTATTCATGGAATGCTGATCAAGAGGGCTCTCCATGTGAAATGTCATTTCCAATGTTTGCATGATACTGAATCTGTTTTCAGCCGGAGGTATCGGTACCGGATCGGCTGAAACAAAACTCGTAGAAAAAAGAGCAACTGCTATAGACAACAATGCGCTTCTAATATTCATTCCTGCTCCCGACATACGACTTCTGTTTCTTCATATCGTTTTCTACATCCAGAATAATGATACTGCCGGATTTCAGCCTGGTCAATTTCAGAATCCACGTGCATGTATTGAATAACTGTTGTCTAATAAACTGTGCTTAAACTGCGTAAGTGCCGCAAGTGAAGTCCGACCCCATCAGTGTCCTCGGTAAAGTCTCTCCCATAGAATGGGGGGCAGCGCAACTTCCTTTATTCTGGCGGCGGCGTCATCGATGCTGTACTTCACCCTGCGGTGTTCCCACGTTCCAGCTTCGGTATCAATGAGAAGGTAAGCCGCCCTTGGATCTCTGTCCCTTGGCTGTCCAACACTGCCAGCGTTAACAAGCCTGACCTTCGAAAAATCTCCCTTCGAAGCATCGGTGTAGTTGCCATCTTCCATCCAGCAGCCGGGAAGGTGTGTATGTCCTATAAGCGATATATACCCCTGCCTCGCGTTTATGGATTCAAGGGCTTGATTCCGCCGGAGAACGTACGTCCAGTTTTCAGGATCGGCCGGGTAACTGTGACAGAGAAAGAAATTCTCGTACTCAGCGAAGTACGGAATAAGTGACAGCCAGTCCTTTTCATCCTGAGAAAGAATTGATCTTGTCCATCTTAAAGCCGTAGCTCCCTCCCAGTTGTACCTGTCGAGAGATACCCGCCCTGCCGCTCCAGCGTCATGGTTACCAGAAACTACGATGTCGCATTCCTGCCGTACCCTCTCAATGCATCTGGAGGGATCGGCTCCGTAACCCACGATATCGCCAAGGCATAAAGTCTTTTCCGCATCTTTCCCGGTCGGGTCGTTCAGAACCGCTTCGAGAGCCTGGTAATTACTGTGAATATCGGAAATGATTCTAATGAGCATTAATTATGTCCCCTGAGGAGGATCTTCGGAGTTCCCGATTTTAGCAATTTTATCCAGAACGCTATTCACAAAACCAGCGGATTCATCTTCGTCGAAAGCCTTTGCCAGCTCGATAGCTTCGTTAATGGCAACGGGAACCGGAGTTAACGGCTGGAAATAGTACATTTCCCCCAGAGCCTGTTCAAGAATCAGGCGTGTAACAAGACTGAGCCTGTCTACTGTCCAGTTCTCAAGGACTTCTTCGAGTCTCGCGTCTATTTCGGTTCTGTTTTCAAGAACAGCTCTGGCAAGGTCGGATACCCAGTTCCAATCCTCCATCTCAAAAGGAACACCCATTCCAAGGTCAGGATCGGCCAGATACTGCCTGATATCCTCCAGGTTCGCCTGTAGGGATCTGCTGTTCACTTCAGCTCCGTACCTGGCCTGAAGAAGTGCTTTCCGGCCTCTGCTTCTTACACCCATTACTCCTCGGTCGACTCCTCTTCAGCGTTATCGTAATCCATTGATTCATCAAGATCCGCGACATAGTCGTAAAGAGCCGTCATTTCAAGAGCTGTCATGGCCGCGTCGAAACCTTTGTTGCCGGATTTGGTCCCGGCCCTGTCAACGGCCTGATCAACTGTGTCCGCGGTTATGATGCCGTAAATGACGGGAACATCCGTAAGCATCGCGGCCTGGGCTACGCCCTTTGCGCTTTCAGCGGATACGTACTCGAAATGGGGAGTCTCTCCGCGAATGACCGCACCGAGACAGATAACACAATCGAACATTCCCGTATCGGCTATCCTCACGGATACGGGGGGAATTTCCCATGCTCCGGGTACCCAGAATACGTTAATATCATCGGTGTTAACACCATGTCTTTCCAGACAGTCCAGAGATCCGTCAAGAAGCTTTTTTGTAATGAAACTGTTGAATCTTGATACTACAATAGCAGGTTTAATACCTGTACCGTCCAGTTTACCTTCATGAATCCAGGTCATCATCTACTCCCTCCAGCATATGCCCGAGTTTAGTCTTTTTTGTTCTGAGGTAATGGAGGTTCTCTTCCGTAGGCGGAATTTCTATCCTGACCCTTTCCGTTATCTCAAGCCCGTATCCCTTCAGTCCTACTATCTTCTTTGGATTGTTCGTCATGAGCCTTATGGTTGAAAGGCCAAGCTCCGCCAGGATTTGCGCACCAGTACCATAATCCCTGAGATCCGCTGGAAAACCAAGTTCCTCATTTGCCTCAACTGTATCCAGCCCGTGATCCTGCAGATGGTACGCTTTTATCTTGTTTGCAAGGCCTATTCCGCGTCCCTCCTGAGCCATGTAAAGAATTACTCCTTGCCCCTCCGATTCAACTCTCCTCATTGCCGCATGGAGCTGGCTTCCGCAATCACACCTGCGGGATGCGAAAACATCACCTGTAAGGCACTGGGAATGCACTCTTACAAGCACGTTCTTTCTACCCTTCACATCACCTTTCACCAGGGCAACATGTACCTCTCCCTCTGTAGTATCCTCGAATATATGAAGATCGAATACACCGTAATCGGTAGGCAGTGTTGACCGGGCGACTTCTCTTACCAGCTTTTCGGTTTTCCTGCGGTAACTGACCAATTCCTCAACCGATGTTAAAACAAGGCTGTGCGTTTCGGTGAACTTTCTGAGTTGAGGAAGCCTGGCCATGGAACCGTCTCTGTTCATGATCTCGCAGATAACCCCTGCTGTCTTGAATCCAGCCAGCCTTGCGAGATCAACAGCAGCCTCCGTGTGACCCGTCCTGGAGAGAACGCCTCCCGGCCTGGCAGCCAGTGGAAATATGTGTCCTGGTCTGGCCAGATCGGATGATTTTGAAGCCGGGTCTATGGCCACGGCTATAGTCCTGGCCCTGTCATGAGCGGAAATACCTGTTGAGACTCCCTTAATTGCGTCAATACTGACCATGAACGCTGTTTTGTGAAGTGACGTATTTTTGGGAACCATTTCATGAATATCCAGCCTTTCAAGCGCTTCCTCCTCCATTGAAAGGCATATGAGTCCCCTTCCTTCAAGAGCCATGAAATTCACGGCTTCGGCATCACACTTCTCGGCCGCGATTATCAGGTCTCCTTCGTTCTCCCTGTTCTCATCGTCAACAACAACAACCATTCTGCCGCTGCGGATGGCTTCAATTGCTTCCTCTGCCTTCGCAATCCTGTTACTGTTCAAGGTAATCCCTCAATCGTCTCTCTCCGATGGCTGCATCGGTCTGCTTCTTTACGTACTTGCCTACGATATCGTATTCCACATTCACGTGAGTGCCCGGTTTCCAATTTCCAACGGTAGTGCCTCTGACAGTTTCAGGTATCAGGGCAACGGAAAATCTGTCCCGCTCAAGTGAGGCTACGGTAAGGCTTATTCCGCTGACGGCTACGGAACCCTTTTCCACCAGCAGAGTGGAATACTTACGGGAACAGGATATCCATACTGTCATATCCTGTTCAGACCTCCCAATCTTCAGAACGGATGCGGTTTCATCCACATGGCCAGTGACCAGATGACCGTGCAGTCCGTCAGAAAGTTTAAGAGGACGCTCAAGATTCACTTCCGTGCCCGGATAGTATCGAGAAATAACGGTTCTTGAAACGGTTTCCGCCGAACAATGAAACAACAGGCCCTGATGAACTATACCACTAACCGTAAGACATGAGCCATCAACTGCGATACTGTCACCCATGGTGGCGGATTCGGAAAGAGTTGTATGAACAGTCAGATTGCCACCTGAGAAGGTTTTGACGCTTCCGGTATTCTCAATCAAGCCGGTAAACAATTTCGCCCTCCGTCAAAAAATCGGATCCTGACCGACTGGATGAAACATTTTTAAGTCTTACGGCGTCTTCAATAGTATCTATTCCAAGCTGCTCGAAAGCCGGTCTTCCCTCTCCACCAAGTATAACCGGAGCAGTGAAAATGCTTACGGATTGAACAAGCCGATCTTTCATCAGCTGCGTGGAAAGACCACTTCCCCCTTCGCAAAGTATTTCACCGATACCCGAATCAGCGGTTCTTTCGAAAAGAGGAACAAGATTGAATCCCGGAGTGGACGAATCCGGTGGAAATTCCCAGACTTCGACTCCGGACATTCCGCTGAATTCAGTTAATCGGTCTGTCACACCTTCAGGAACAGCGATAATAGTCTTTCCCGGAGCCCTAAAAATCTTTCTGGAACCACCAAAATTGCCTGTGGATGAAACCACTATTCTCACGGGCTGCCCGCCCGGCGGAATATCAGCCATACGGACTGTCAGTTCCGGGTCATCATCCCGCACAGTTCCCGCGCCCGTCATGATTGCCTGAACCGAGGCTCTCTTCCTGTGTACCAGTTCTCGAGAATCCTCGCATGAAATCCATTTACTGCTTCCGTCAACCGCGGCTGTTCTGCCATCAAGACTGAGCGCTATCTTGAGTGTTACCCAGCTTCTCGAAGTTTCAAGGTAGTGCAGATACACCCTGTTCATTGCGCTGGCTTCATCGGAGAGAAGCCCCGCTTCGACCTCAACTCCAGCAGATTCAAGTTGTTTAATACCCTTGCCACTCACCCTTGGATCGGGATCGGTCATAGCGATTACAACTCTTGCAATCCCTGCCCTGATAATTTCATCGGTGCAGGGTCCGGTTTGTCCCTGATGGCAGCAGGGCTCAAGGGTTACAACCATCGTACCTCCGGAGGATGCGTCACCCGCTGATGAAATGGCAACCACTTCTGCATGGGGTGCTCCGCATTTCCGGTGGAAACCATCTCCGGCATGGTTTCCATCTTTGTCAAGGATAACAGCGCCCACCATGGGGTTGGGGAAAGTATTTCTCTTACCGTAAACCGCGAGTTTCAAAGCTTTCTTCATTGCATTAATTTCAACCTTCGAAACCATCAGTTCATATCCAGTTCGATAATACTCAATCTGCCAATGGCGGAATTGACAACGTACTGTGACTCAAGATCACCGGTGGCCAGTATGACATGTGTTCCATCCGCAACGTACTGGCTGAAGGTTGGATCCATCTCCACCCATTCCCCCACCCAGATCATCGGCCACGCATGGTATCCAAATGAGCCGTTCAAATATACAATACCGGCGCAGATCCTGGCGGGCAGGCCGGCAGCCCGCGCAAGAGCCACGGTAAGTACGGTGTGTTCGTTGCAGTCTCCCCTTAAGTTCTCGATTACGTCAACCGCTGAAGGCAGAGACACGGTAGGGCTGTTTTCAACACTGACATCAACGAAGGATGAAATTCTTCTGGCGGCTTCCCATGAATCGGTTGAGCCTTCTGTCAGGCTGGCTGCTTTTTCAACTATCACCGAATCATCACTCTGAATCATTGATTCGGGCATCGTATATATTTCAAGATATTCGGGAACGACCGGCGGATACTGGGCAATATTGTCCGGAATACCATTTGAAACTGTTACGGTGCATCCCGAAGCTGTCTGAGTGGGAGGAATATCAAGCTGGAACTGGCTCCAGTCTATTTCACCTTGCAGTACGAATGTTCGAGATTCCGTACTTCTGGGATCCCGGATCGGAGTTGAGGACACGGTGAATACTTCGTAGAGATCTCTGGTTGCTACAATATCGCCTCCCTGTTCGGGGGGAACACGTGTCATGTTCATGCCAAGACCTTCTTCGAATTCCCTGATAATCTGGCCTTCGAAAACCCAGACGGTATTCCTTGTTCCCATCTGGGATAATTTCAATCTGGCTGAGTTGACCGTATCACCCAGAAGTTCCACTTCCTCAAATCCTTCACATACGGCTGTGGATGAAAGAATCATCCCGCTGGCCGGGTCGAAGGATTGAAAGGTTCTCTCCTGTCCTTCGGTCCACTCCATTGAAGCGCAGGCTAAATCGGCCAGAACCGGCAGATAGTCGCCCTCAATAACGGTTGAATTTTCTATCAACCTCCCTGCAGTACCTATTTCCGTTATCAGAAGGGAATCCTGTCTGAAAGCTCTTATATCTATATTCGATGATCCGTCGGACATATTCATCTCCATGCGTCCCAGGTTAAACACAAGATCCGAAACGGCGGTCATGGTCATTTCGATATCTCTACGGTTTCCCATGAGTATCATGTTCCAGTTGATAGTCTGTGTTATCAGGAGTGAATCCGTTCCATGCTCAACAATTTCCAGCTGCATATATCCAACATCATCGCCCTGTATTGAAACCGCGAACTTCTGAATACATGCATCAGCGGCGGTAACGGACAGACCGGTTTCTCCGGTGTTATCTCCGCAACCGCCGGCGACAACTGGAAGTCCCAGTACGAAAATAGTTAATGTAAGTAATCCAGGTTTCATCTTTTCCCTCCAGTAAACTCCTCTATGGAGGCAGCTATCCTGGAACCGGCTTTCCCATCCCAGAACGGGATCTCCGGCGGCTCTTCAGGACGGTTCGCAATCTGCTCTGCCACTGCTTCAACTAATTCGGATACATCCGGACATAGAACATTGGTTCCAAGTTCCAGTGTAACCGGTCTTTCGGTACTTGTTCTTACTGTAACACAGGGCACTCCGAGTACACTCGTCTCCTCCTGAACACCACCGGAATCCGTTATCACAACGGATGCCGTGGCCTGTGCTCTTAAGAATTCAAGGTATGACATGGGCTTCTCAATTGAAATTCTATCCGGGATTTCAATGTTCCATTCCTCAATGTGGCTCAGGGTTCTGGGGTGAACTGGAAAAAGCACCCTCAACCCCTGAAGGGCACCAAGTGCTTTCAGTATCGCTAACAACCTTTCGGGATTGTCAACATTCGATGGCCTGTGAAGCGTAACCAGCGCAAAGGGTTCTTCGGGAAACGGCTCGCCGACTGACATCGCCGCGGGTAGGAGCCTCAACAGCGTATCTATCATGGGATTCCCGACAAGCTTGATTATTGCGCTGCTCCTGCCCTCATCGAGCAGATTACCCCGTGCTTCGGCACTTGTTATCAGGAGCAGACCGGCAATCTGATCGGTGAGAATTCTGTTTATCTCTTCAGGCATACTGCGGTCAAAACTTCTGAGCCCCGCCTCAACGTGTACAACAGGAATACCGTGCCTTACAGCAACTAGTGAACACGCAAGGGTTGAATTCACATCTCCCACCACTACTAACGCATCGGGCATCCGCTCGATAATAACGTTCTCGTAACGCTTCATTATGGTTGCGGTCTGCTCCGTAATGCTGGCTGAACCCACCTCAAGGTTTATATCAGGCCTTGGCAGTTCCAGTTCGTCGAAAAAACTCTGTGACATCATATGGTCGTAGTGCTGCCCGGTATGAATGATCCTCACTTCAATAGTGGGATCGATGTTCCTTATTATCGGATCAATCTTCATGAAGTTCGGTCTTGCCCCGCAGACTATATCAATCATTTTTCACCGTTAATCAGCTGAAATCAGTCTTTGATACTGACTCGATCTTGTCTGTTCTTCTTTTGTGCCGTCCTCCATCGAATTCCTCTTGAAGAAATACTGTAACGATTTCCCTGGCCTGGAACGGGGCGGTGATTCCGCCTCCCATTACCAGTACGTTCGCGTTGTTATGATGTCTGGCGTAGTACGCCATCCTGGGAAACAGGCAGAGGGAAGCTCTGATGCCCCGGAATCTGTTCGCGCTCATGCTCATACCTAATCCCGTATTACATATGAGAATCCCCTTTTCGGCATTTCCTTTTAGAAGATACCTGCACAAATTACATGCGAAGTCGGGGTAATCAACCGAATCGGGTGATGAAGTTCCAATATCCTCTACTGTCAGCCCCATCTCACCGGAAAGCCACGGAACAAGGTCGCTTTTCAGCTGGAACCCGGCGTGATCGCACGCAATAGCCAGCTTCATCAGTGCCCGCCTTCAGCTCCGTAGCTCGCTACAACAGCTGAAAGCACAATGGAGCACAGTTTTGATTCAGCGGAATCGGCCCTTGATGTAAGAACTACCGGGTTGTTGGCTCCCATTATAACGGCTCCCAGTTCTCCGCCCGCTATGAAGATCAATGATTTGTAAAGCACGTTAGCGGCCTCGATATCCGGGAGTACGATAATATCCACGTCACCTCCTACAGGACTGTCGATCTTTTTAATTCTGCAGGCATCGACCGACACGGCGAGATCCATGGCAAGGGGGGCATCGAAGACGATATCGCCGAATTCCCCTGTGTCCGCCAGTTCCTTCATCCTTGCGGCTTCCATGGTGCAGGGCATTTTCTCGTAGGGGACTTCTTTGGCGCATACGTACGTTGATTTGGGATGTTCAACTCCAAGAGCCTTTGCTACTATCACCGCGTTTTTGAGCATTCCGACCTTCTGATCAAAATTCGGAGCGATGTTCATAGCAGCGTCTGTAATAAGCAGAAGCTTGTGGTATCCGGGAACATCAAAAGCGGCAACATGGCTCAGGACTCCAGGTCCCCTGATTCCCTTTTCTCTGTCCAGAATTGCATGCAGGAAAGAACTTGTGGCAACAAGACCCTTCATTATGACATCTGCTCTACCCGAACGGACGATTTCAACACCCTTGATGGATGCCGTATTGTCATCTTCCGCATGGATAATCTCAACACCGTTGAGGTCGAAACCAGCCTCTTCAGCGGCTTCCCTGATTCCCTTTTCGGGGCCGATAAGTACAGCATCCGCCATGTCATCCTTAACCGCAGAGCCAATTGCGCTCATTGTTTCAACTTCATCGGCACGTACTACGGCTACCCGCTTTAAGGGTAGTTCTCTGGCGATCTTTTTCATTTCCTCGAGAGTTCTGATAGGTTCCATTTATGCCCCCTGTTAAGAATGATCTGCAGTTAAATAGCACATACTTTGAATATACAGTATAAATATAGTTATGCCTCATTGTCTGCTGCAAGAAGTGTTGACAAAATCCCCCGGAGAAATGAGATTCAGGGACACATTTCATTATGAATTTCATCTGTGTAATCCTGCAAACTGAATCATGCGCTTTGTAATATTGCTCAGCGTAAATTCTCAAACTTTTGAAACGAAAGGGGTGGTGTACATGAAACATATACCCGCATCTGAAGTCAGATCCACAATTGCAAGCCATATGCTTGCCGACGGATTTAACATGGTTCTTGATCTCAAGAAAAGCAAAGGAAGCACGATACATGATGCAATCGATGGAAAGGAGTATCTCGATCTTTTCAGCTTCTTCGCGTCGGCTCCTCTTGGAATGAACCATCCCGCCCTCTGTACGGATGAATTCAGAAGCCATCTGGCGGATGTTGCCATAAACAAGCCTTCCAACTCGGATTTCTATACGGAAGAACTCGCAGCTTTTGTGGAGACTTTCGCGGATACTGTTGTTCCCGACAGTCATCCCTACCTTTTCTTCGTATCGGGCGGTGCCCTCGCGGTGGAAAACGCCATGAAGACAGCCTTCGACTGGAAAGTCAGGCAGAACCTGAAGGCCGGAAGAGGCGAGATCGGCAAAATGGTTATCCACTTCAAGAAGGCATTCCACGGAAGAACAGGATATACGCTTTCGCTAACAAACACGGCAGACCCCAGGAAATACATGTACTTCCCTCTGTTCGACTGGCCACGTGTTGATGTCCCTCCAATTGTCTTCCCTCTTGAGGATAATCTTGACGCGGTAATCGAAGCTGAAAAGAAATCCCTGGCCCAGATAAACGAAGCTATCAGCAAGCATGGCCATGATATCGCATGCATGGTTATCGAGCCTATCCAGGGAGAGGGCGGCGATAATCACTTCAGGCCTGAATACCTTCAGGAAATACGCGAATTGGCTGATAAGCATGAATTCCTGCTTATTTTCGATGAAGTTCAGAGCGGTATGGGTCTTACAGGCGAATGGTGGGCATGGCAATCCATAGGAGTGGAGCCTGATATTTTCTGCTTCGGTAAAAAATCACAGGTTTGCGGTATCGCTTCGAACAGGCGAGTTGACAGTGTTAAAGACAACGTATTCCATGAATCCAGCAGGATCAATTCAACCTGGGGCGGCAATCTTGTGGATATGGTGAGATGCAATAAATACCTTGATGTAATGTTAGACGAGAACATCCTGGAAAATGTCCGATCTCAGGGAAAAACCCTCATGAAAGGTCTCAGGAATCTGCAGGAGAAATACCCCGAACAGATATCCAACGTACGGGGCAGAGGGCTCATGTGCGCATTTGACCTTCCCAACAGTGAAACCAGAGACAGGATGATCGCTGAAATATTCAAGAACGGCGCCATCATTCTTCCCTGCGGCGCGAACAGCATCAGATTCAGACCACCACTGAACATCACCGACGAAGATATCCTAAAGGGTCTGGACATCATCTCGAATTCTGCCGAGAACATTCTCTGAGGGAATCGTGACAGCCATGGACCTTATCAGGGCAACAAAGGAGGATATTGGCCGGATAGCTGTTGAGCTTGCCAGAACGGGCTGGGCCGAAGCCAACGCAGGCAACATCTCCGTTCTTTTGCCGGAGGGGTCCGACAGTTCAATATGGGAGGGGGATGTCGTTTCAGACATCCTCCCTTTCCCTATACCAGAACTTGCGGGTCGGACTTTTCTTATTACATGCGCTGGAAGCAGGTTCAGAAAGTTACCGCACGAGCTGGACACGGAAATCGTCCCTGTAAGAGTTTCAGCAGACGGAATGAAAGTAATAAGGCTCGCGTCAGATAAAGAACCCACAACCGAGTTCAGCTCACACCTTCTGGTTCTGGCGGAAGCCACCAACCGTGGATGGGAAACCGCTTCTCTGGTTCATACGCACTCAACACACATGCTTGCGCTGTCCTCCAGCGATCTGCCTGCCGAAATGCTCGAAGATGCTGTGAACAGATCCCATCCGGAGGTCGCGCTTCTGATGAGCCGGGGAGTCCGCTTTCTTGATTACATGACTCCTGGGACCTGGATATTGGGAAAAGAAACCGCAAAAGCATTCCGCGAGAGCGACTGCGTCATCTGGAGAAAGCATGGAATACTGGGGTTGGGAAAAGATATCGATTCCGCGTGCGATGCAGTCGAGGTTGTAGAGAAAGCAGCTAAGCTTCTTCTGCTTGAAAAATCCGCTTTCGGCAAATTCGTCGGACTCAAAGACAGGGACATTATGCTTTCTAAAGCTCCAGATGAAGATATCTCGGATACTGAATTTATTGGTCCGGACTCTTCTCTTCCTCCAGCCCCTCCGATTATAGAAACCTGACAATTACAAATAACAGTATCGGGAGCTATTCTACCGGCAGCTCTATGAATTCCGTTCCGTCCCATTTGAAAGTAATCGCGGTTCTCTCGGTTTCAAAATAATCCATCGTATCATCATCGAATTCCTCCAGGATCGTTTCAACAACGACTTCATTTACTGTTCCTGTGGAGTCGGAGGGAAGTATGTAGTGTGAGTTGACATGAAAACATCCGGCTTCAGCCATAGAATAACCCACAGGTCCGGCGATCAGTTCACTGCCTGTCCACGCAAACAGAATATCGCAATTAGTGTATCCGCAGGCCGGATAAAGAAACGAGAGTTCTATAAGATTCTTTACTCCTGTCAGTCCGGCTGGATCGTACTGCAGACACTCCGTATTGTACTGATAAAAGCCCTGGTCGAAAGAGCTGCCCATGGGGTCAACCTCTATATCAGCCAGGATTTCCCCTGAGCTGACCACCCTGGCTTCTCCAATGAATTGATACAATTCTTTATTGTACCCTGTGACAGTGAACAGAAAAAGCGTGTCACCAGCAAGAACCATGTCCGACATGGCGAGTTCGCAGCCGGGAATGAAACCCGTGTATTCAGAATCATCTGACTGATAGACCGTCTTGTACCAGTATGAAGTCAGCCCATTGGAGTTGTATTCCCCGTTACCGCCTTCGGGTATTGTGACCGGTGATCCCATTGGCAATTGAATGAATATTGAGGAATCCGCGTTCGGAACAGTGTAGAGAACAGCTTCATCTGAGAAGACAACAGTTCTGTCATCAGTGAAATCTCCATACCAGTAATCCGCCTGTATTGCTGAAGAAGTAAGTAATACTAATATCACAGTTAACAGCTTCTTTGAAACAAAATCGGTGTTCATCTTTCTCCTAACGATATTCATCGATCTCCTGTTTTCATAATTCCTTTGCCTGCTGAGACAGTAGTATTAAGATGATTAGTCTGAATCCGTTTTCTCTTCAGCTTTCCTTCTTCTTATCCTTTCAGCGATCTCCGGATAGTGTATCTCCATACATTCAGGACATATCGAATGTGTGATCTGAGCTTCCGTATGTGTTTCAATGTAATCGTCTACCTGTTGCCAGTAATTCTTGTCATCACGCACTTTTTTGCAGAATGAACAGATTGGCAGGATGCCCTGCAGGATTTTAATGTGATCGAGCGAGTCCTGGAGGTCTATCGCGCGATTCCGTAATCTGTTCTGCATTTCAATAATCCGTTGGCCTGCATTGATGCGGGCACGGAGTTCTTCGGGATAGAAGGGCTTCGTTATGTAATCGTCTGCCCCGGTATTCAAACCTTCAACGATGTCTTTCTTGTTGTCTTTGACAGTGAGCATTATGATGTAATACGGATCTTCTTTGTCTATCGAACGAACCTTTTTACATAAATGGATGCCATCCAATCCTGGCATCAGCCAGTCCAGCAGTATCAGCCTGGGTGCGTCTGGTTGCCTGATCAACTCCCATGCTTCTTCTCCGCTTGCTACAGCATTCGTATCATGACCGCACTTCTGAAGTAAGCCAAATAGGGTCTTACGGGTAGAGAGATCATCCTCTACGACCAGAATTCTCATAATAAAGTTTGCCTCATTTCCTTCTCGAGTACTGCGAGTTCTCTTTCAAGTTCTGGTATTAAAGCTACTGCGATTCTAAGATTGTCGATTCTTCCGGCCTTTTCAATTGCGGATGCGACTTCCCGGAATTTTTCGGCAGCCATGATGGCGGCAGCGCCATTTATGCAGTGAGACTGAAGTTCAACTGCTCGTGAATCATCCTTATCGAGTTTTTCCTTCAGTACGTCGATTTGACGATGGATATCAATAAGAAAGGTTTCCGCAATTGATTGCGCTAATGCCAGGTCCCCCATCATGCGCTCAATGAAGTCATCAGGATCGAAGACGGCTCTGTCACGTGCTTCGAAAGACATTGATTAACTCCACCTTTGTTAAAATTCCTGTAGAATAAACTGCATTTCTCAACTGGAAACTAGCGAAACCAATGAATCCTCGTCAAGATGAAAAAAAAAGAAAAGGGGTCGAATCTTTACTCTTGACATTACTTCCATTCATCACATTGAGGAAAAGGGGTCAAATCTTTACTCTTGACATTACTTCCATTCATCAAATTGTACAAAAGTAAAAAAGTGTTTGAATGTGAAGTTCTATACATTTTCACTAGGCACATAGAAAGATAATGTCAAGAGTAAAGATTTGACCCCATACTCGTAATTCCCTTTACGGGGTCAGTCTTTTCACATCGCGGGGGAACATGGTGGTTAACCTGATATTATCTATTCCCAATATCCTCGCGGTTATCCTTTCGAGACCTATTGCAAGACCGCCATGGGGAGGAAGGCCGTACTTGTGAGCCTGGAGATAACTCTTGAAATCATCGGGATCGAGCCCGAAGGCCTTCAATTTCTCAACCTGTGAATCGTACTCATGTATCCGCTGTCCACCGGTTGTTACTTCAAGACCCCTGAAGAGTAAATCAAAACTTAGGGTCATTCCCGGATTATCAGGATCATCCATTGTATAGAAGGGTCGCTTCTCGGTGGGGAAATGGGTAACGAACAGGAATTCCGAATCCCACTTCTCCATGGAATAAGTACACAATATCTTCTCTTCCTCCGGGTCAAGATCAGGTTCCCCGGTGGAGTCCTTTCCACTGACCTCCAATGTAATCCGGTGTGCCTGCTCAAGGGTTATGGAAGGAACGGTTTCGGGAATCAGAGGGAGATCGGCTCCAAGCATCTCAATTTCGTAGGCGCAATTCTTCTTCACCGCTTCCAGGCAGTCTCTCAGCACAGCTATTTCAACAGCCATGACTTCTTCAAAACCGGTTATGAACCCCATTTCGAAATCCAGTGAGGTGTACTCGTTGATATGTCTGGAAGTCTGATGCGGTTCAGCCCTGAATACGGGGCCTACCTCGAATACTCTTTCGTAGATCCCAACCCCCATCTGCTTGTAGAACTGAGGTGATTGAGCGAGGAAGGCTTCCCTGTCGAAATACTTCACCTTGAAGATGTTCGCGCCACCCTCAGCGCCAACCGAACAGATTTTGGGGGTTCGGATCTCGGTGAACCCCATATCTGTCAGGCTGTTCCGGAATGCTGCCGCAATTGTTTCAGCAACCTTCAGCTTTGCCCGCTCCATGGGATGCCGGAGGCTGAGGGGTCTCAGATCCAGGTTTGTATCTATATGAAGATCGAGTATTTTCTTTGTCATATCGATCGGAGGCTGTTCCGCGGGCAGGGAGATTATTTTAATGGAATCCGTCTGAAGTTCTACGGTAGAGGGGTGTATGGAAGTATCTTTTATTCCAGCCCTTTTCAAGGTACCACTGACTTCAACAGACTGTTCCACATCCAGCTTCTCAAGAATATTTTCGTTTCCCTCGTTCCCCATTACGCATTGAAGTAGGCCATCATGACGCCGGAGAATGATGAAGGCGCCCCAGCCCAGGCGGCGGATTCTCTGAACCACTCCGTGAAGAGTTACGGTCTCCCCTGTCATTCCTGTAAGCTCTTCAGCAGATATCAGCTCTGTTAGTCCTTTATCACTTATTCTCTTCATGGAAATCCTTTCAGATGCTTGTCAACATGGAAGCGCTAATATACTCGAATGGAACCTGTGATACATTTGATCAGTTCCTGAATTCCCGTGCTTTGATTGCGCGAATGAGCCGGTTGGGCGCAGAAGATATGTGCGCCTTAAGCTGCATGGCTTCCGAACGGCACAGCTCCGCAAGGTCATCAGCTTCCTCCATCCCCGGCTGATCCGAAGAGATGCAGTTCTTCAGCATCGTTATCTCTCTTAAGCATTCGTTTATACTAAGCTGATAAATGAATTTAGAACGTTCTCTGAGCTTCTTCAGGGATTCAATATCAGTATTCTCAAGTGCTTCTTCCTTTTCAATCCTGAATGCTTCCCTGAGCCTGTTCATGCGTTTCAGGACAAATTTTAGCTCTTCGATCAAGGCGGAGTTACTTTTTTTCATATTCTTGGCATTCCAGCTTCAGTGAATTAGTATAATGCTCAAGTATATAAGCATATTATTAAGATAGGAGTAGAATGTCAGAAACCAGCAGGATTCTAGCCATCAACCCAGGTTCAACATCAACCAAGATATCTGTTTTCCAGAATGAAAAGGAAGTCTGGTCAATCAAGATAACCCATTCAAATGATGACCTTTCTGAATTCGATCATATCTTCGCTCAATACGAATTCAGAAAAGGCGTTATACTGAACGAACTTGCCAAGGCCGATTACAACATTTCAGACTTCGATGCCATAGTCGGTCGGGGCGGTGTTTTGTATCCACTTGAAGGAGGAACCTATTCCGTAAGCGACAAACTCATCGAAGATCTTCGCAACGAGGTACAGGGCGAACATGTCTCTAACCTCGGCGCTCCTATCGCGAGGGAGCTTTCAATTACAGCTAATTGTCCCGCATTCATCGTAGATCCTGTTGTTGTTGATGAATTGGAGCCTATTGCGAGGTTATCGGGTCATCCCGATCTCCCGAGAAGGTCTATCCTCCATGCGCTGAACCAGAAAGCAGTAGCAAGAAAAGCGGCTGGCGATCTTGGAAGAGATTATCACGAACTGAACCTGATTGTGGTTCATCTGGGCGGTGGTATTTCCGTAGGCGCCCATAAGAATGGAATAATAATAGACGTCAACAACGCCCTCAACGGAGACGGGCCCTTCACTCCGGAGCGGTCAGGAGGCCTCCCTGTAGGTGATCTGGTAGAACTCTGCTTCAGCGGGAAACGAACTCACGCCGAGATCAAGAAAATGATCAAGGGGGCCGGAGGAATCGTTGCCTACCTGGGAACTAACGATATGATGGCAGTCGAAAAGGAAATTGAGAATGGGAACAGCGAGTATGAAATTGTTTACGAAGCTATGGCATACCAGATTTCCAAGGAAATAGGAGCTCTCGCAACTGTCTTTGAAGGTAACGTCGACGCGATAGTGATAACCGGCGGCATAGCTTACGACAAGAACTTCATCAGCTGGATTACGAAGCGTATTAATTTCATAGCTGATGTAATGATATATCCAGGAGAGAAAGAAATGGAGGCTCTGGCTCTCGGTGCCCTCCGAGTTCTCCGGGATGAAGAGAAAGCAAGGGATTACAATCCCGAAGGAAGGGTTCCTTAATGAGTGAAAGCAGATTTATTAAAGAGAAGAAAGCCTGGAAGGAAAGAATTCTCGATCCTGCGCTTGAGAAACACCCCGAAAGGAAGGATGTTTTCG
This sequence comes from Candidatus Aegiribacteria sp., assembly GCA_021108005.1. Classification (NCBI taxonomy): domain Bacteria; kingdom Pseudomonadati; genus Candidatus Aegiribacteria; species Candidatus Aegiribacteria sp. Next base: position 35,880 of record JAIORS010000191.1, on the reverse strand, counting down.
GTACTGGCTCCGGAGATCCAGTAGAAAGGATCTGTTTCCCTGAGAAACCCGGAAACGAATATCTTGAGAAACTGGGTTTTCCCGGCGAATATCCCTATACAAGAGGTGTTCAGCCAACCATGTATCGTGGTCGTTTTTGGACCATGCGCCAGTACGCCGGTTTCGGAAGCGCCGAGGAATCCAACAAACGGTACCGTTACCTGCTCGAACAGGGCCAGACAGGCCTGTCAGTGGCTTTCGACCTCCCTACACAGATAGGATACGATTCCGATCACCCCCTATGCGCGGGGGAAGTTGGGAAGGTGGGTGTAGCGATAGACAGTCTGTCAGATATGGAGATACTTTTCAGGGATATTCCAATGGACACAGTCTCCACATCCATGACTATCAATGCGCCTGCAGCCGTTCTTCTGGCAATGTACATCGCAGTGGCAGAAAAACAATCCATTCCCGCCGAAAAACTCAGGGGCACAATTCAGAATGATATACTCAAGGAGTACATGGCCAGGGGAACTTACATATTTCCACCGGGTCATTCAATGAGACTGATAACGGATATATTCAGTTTCTGCAGCAGAAGCGTTCCCAAGTGGAACACAATCAGCGTCTCCGGCTACCATATAAGGGAGGCGGGAAGTACCGCATCCCAGGAGGTTGCGTTTACTATTGCTGATGGTATCGCCTATGTTGAAGCGGCAATAAAAGCCGGTCTCAAGGTTGATGATTTCGCTCCCAGAATCAGTTTTTTCTTCAATGCCCATAACGATCTTCTTGAGGAAATTGCGAAGTTCAGGGCTGCCCGAAGACTATGGGCAAGAATAATGAAAGATAGATTCGGCGCACTAAAGGCAAAAAGCATGATGCTGCGATTTCATACTCAAACGGGTGGTTCTACTCTTACCGCCCAGCAGCCCGATAACAATATTGTAAGAGTCGCAATTCAGACTCTTGCCGCCGTGCTTGGGGGTACACAGAGCCTTCATACCAACAGCCGGGATGAAGCGCTTGCGCTTCCATCGGAACATGCCGTACGGATTGCTCTCAGAACTCAGCAGATAGTCGCTAACGAATCAGGAGTTGCGAACACCGTAGATCCTCTCGCAGGTAGTTACTTCGTTGAGGAAGCTACAGACAGAATAGAAACGGAAGCCATAGATCACATAAACAGAATCGATTCCCTCGGTGGAATGGTTCAGGCAATAGAAGAGGGATATCCCCAGCGTCAGATTCAGGAATCGGCATACAGTTACCAGAGGGAAATAGAAAACTCCGATCGCATCGTTGTCGGGGTAAACATGTACGAAATCGAAGAGAAACCACCGGAGGGACTTCTCAAGGTTGATCCTTCGGTTGAGAAAGCTCAATTCGCTAAGCTTTTGGATATCAGAGAAAACCGTGATAACGGTGCAGTACAAGATAACCTTAAGTCCCTCGGTAATGCTGCGAATACAACCGAAAACCTTATGCCGTTCATACTGCAGGCCGTACACTCCTATGCAACACTCGGAGAAATATGTGGTGTTCTTCGTGAAGAATTCGGCGAGTACATACCAAATACGGTTCTCTGATATAACCGGCTTGCACGAATTTGTAACGAAAACAGGAGACAGGAAGGAAAAATATTGAAGTTCATTAACACATCAGCAATAGTGTTTATTACGTTAATTGTCCTCGCGTTTTTAAGTGGATGCTCGGGAACCAGGGTCGACAGCACTACATGGTTGATAGCTATTGGGGAAGACACACTTACTGTTGGTGATGCCGGAGAAACCTGGAACAGCATGAATGACAACCAGAGAGAACTGTTCATATCGAAGAACAACACCGTCGGTGAATACATTGTTACCCGTGGTAGAAAGGCTCTTCTGGAGAACGAGCTTGAGGCAGCGGGATATATGGATGATGCTTTTCTGCTAGCATACAGAAGCGCATGGATGAATCAGAAGTGCGGCGAAGCCGCAAGGAGATCTCTTTTCGAGATAGAACTGGAAAATGTTGGTGAAGATGAGATAGATTTCTTCGTAGGTCATCTGGGTAGAACAGTCCTATTTACAGTGAATCCCGGCAGTGATACAGAGGAAGTTACCGGTCCGGTTCATCTTCCGGAACTCCCAGCGGAGATGGCCAAACTTATTGATACGCTGGACATAGGGGAAAGCGGTATTACTCTCAGTGGAATCGAAGTCAGGCTCGATTCAGCAGTAACTGCAGATTCATCTCGTATTGCCCGGGCTCTTGCAGATACGGCTGCTGTTCGATCTGATGCCGCGAATGCAATCGCAAACAGAAGATTTCAGGAGACAGAAGACAATCTCAAGCTGTCTATTCAGACTGATTACAACATGAATTTGGACTCAACCGCACTGCAGCAGTTAAGGCTCTACTACGTAGAGGAAGCTGAGCCTCCGGCTGACGAGATCGTTATACTGGAATCAGATCTGGGCAGCTGGACTGCCCTTGATCTGAAGAATGAAATTTCGTACTACCGGAACCGATATTCGGTAGATCCTACCGATGTGAACTGGATATTTGTTTTTGTTGAATTCCTTCATTACAACAGTTACTGCCGTGGTATCCTTGAAAGTGAATCTCCCGAAATCATTGATTCTCTTTACGCTGAGTCGGAGAAAAACCTCCTTGATATGGCATCCGATCTGTTTTACGAAGATCGAATTCAATCAACCGTGAATGTTACGCAGGAAGATATGGAGTACCTTTTCGAAAACCTGGAGGAGCCATTGACCATTCCCGAAAAGAGGATTCTGCAGGCTGCTCATATGCCCGGCGATTCTATAGATGTATACCGTCAAATGACCACCGATGAAAGAGAACAGTACCATCTTCAATTGCCGGGGTTCGAAAACCTTGCTGCTGATTCAGCTCACCCTCAGATAACCAGACCGTTGTTACTCGGTGATGTTCCCGGTTATCATGGTAATGATGTCTTCCTTATGGATCCCACCGACACAACCACGTGGCTGGGACCTCTGGAACTGTACAGCGGAACCCAACTGTGCATATTCAGGTTGATTGAAGTTGTTCCTGAGCGAAACGCAAACTTCGACGAGGTTGAGGATGAGCTGTATGTAATGACCAGAAACAAACTTGAGGAACAGACCACGATAAATATCATACGTGAACTGGAAGAGAAGTACGGCATGGTTATAAATGAAGACATTCTGGACAAATTGCCCGAAGACCCGGGCACTTGGACTGAATTGTAGATTTTTTCGGGGACATGCGTTCGGCATGTCCCCCATTTTTATCACTTCTGAATTATTTAAGAATTACGACAGACGCTGATGATGTAGTGCTATCCGTAGTAACACGGACAATGTAACAGCCTGCGCTCAACGAGGAAACCTGTATGGTGCATGCAGAATCTTCAATTCTGCCGATAGCCACAAGTCTGCCCGAAGTATCGTATATTTCCACATCACCACGATCAGCCGGATAGGAAACGGATAATACCCCGCAACATGGATTGCGGGAAAACGCTATTTCCGCAAGGTCGGTGTAGCTGCTCTCGTCCTCAATCCCAAGCATATGCATAGCAGGTATCAACGTTGGATCACCAAGCAGAACCATTCCAAGATGCCATGACATCTCACTTGGAGTAAAGCCACCAATGGTAATGTAACTCCACCAGTCACGGTACGATTCTCCCAATGATTCTCCGAGACCGAGGGGTGAATAGAAAGGGGTGAAGTGCAGCATAGCACCGCTTTTTGTGCTGCCTATCGATGCCAGGCCAGTTGAGGTGCAGAACGCGTATACCGCTCCCATGCAATGCACGGTAGTGAATCGGCAGTTAGAGCAGGCGAACAGATTGTAGAAATGAGCCTGGGGCAAGGCTGGAACCAGATCATTCCAAAACGTTGTAGGGCCGGGAGACCAGTAGTGACCTCCGGGATTTGAATGAACAAATGGGCTTATCCATACGTAGTTCCCGGGAAGCTTGTTTTCAAGATAATCGGTACCATTCGTTGCAGCTTCGTTGTTTACAAGTTCTGTATTAGGGTAAAGGTACTGCATGGAATTCCGATATCCTGAACCGAAGTATGCCCAGTCATCATCGACATAACACAGAGCGTTCAGGGGTTCAGGATCTCCGTTTAATCTCCATTCATGATTCCTCTCCACGTAATCATTCAGGATTTCGGTGGGATCTCCAACCTGCGAGAGATTATCAATTTTAATTCTCCCTACATATATCTCAGGGTCAAGGCTTCCGCTGAAGGTATCGTACTTCCCATCCTGACCGGGATTGTTCAGGAAAGGATACCCTATCCAGTTATCTCCCCAGTAACCATCGAGATCCATGTAAAAGTAATCGCTGGGGAAAACCGATCCGGTCTGCTTGTATGCGTCTTCAAGAGCACTCCAGGGGACGGGAAGGTTCCCTATGAGTACAGCTCCCTCAAGACCTTCGGCATATTGGGATGTAATGTACGATTTCAAATCCTCTGGTGTGCTGTAAGTAACCTCTATTACCTCAAATGATAGCCCCTGTGAAGCGATATCCGCTGTCCACTGGTCAAGGAGCCCGGCATTAAGGCTGTCTGTAAGCCCTTCTTCGAAGATAAGTACAAAATCAGCTCCGTCGGTTCCGGCAATAGTTGTTACGCGCAAAGGCTGATATTCAGGCTGGCCCTGCATCCATTCTTCGTAAGTTCCCTGAACGTATGAAGGATCAGGGTTGATAGTCAGAGGAGTATCATCGTACACATCACCGGAAATAGTAAGAAAAATCATCAAAAAAATCAAAATAGCCTCCTGGGGTCAGGTCTTGCATCCGGGCATTATTATCATTTTATTTTAACTATTAATAATCATATACTCTTTAGAATTCGATATACAGTTGAAACATTAATACCTAGTAATCCTGCAATTTCTTTCTGTGTATAACCGAATATACTGTACGCTTCTCCCACAGCCGCATTGCGCGTCTCTCTTAAAGAAACAGTCAGGGGATCAAGTAGTTCCACAAGATCTGGGCGATGCGCTGTTCTCTGAAACTTAGGAAAATCAGTATTGTCTTTTTCCTTCTCGATTTCTTCCTTCAGGGATTCTACAAATTTTCTGTCTCCCAGAATCAAATCACCCTTTATTTCAAATGGAGAAAAATCCTTGTCAAGACCTTCGTAAACAAACTGTGAATATGCAGCCCTTGCAGATGCGTCTGAATCGTTATCTCCGGCAAATCGGGAAAGCACAAACTCTCTATCGATGCAGGTTTCCTGATTATCAAGTCCTGATGTAACTCTGTAACTGCTCCAATAATACTCTTCAGGGGATTTCGCCGCTCCTGCCCTTACCGGGTTAAGTACTATATACCTACATAATTCCAAAAAGTAATTCTCCCTGTCAACCAATATAGATCTGAATCTGCCCTGGAAGAGTGGCCCCACGCGTTCATGCTTCCAGTTAAAATACTGGGCGTAGACACTGTTCAATTGATGCATTCCGCGAGAAGTATCTCCATCTGCTGATTCTATCAGGATATGGTAATGGTTGTTCATGAGACAGTAGGCATAACACCTCCAGCCTGAATTACTGATGCTGTTCTGCAGTATCTCCAGAAATTTGTCCCTGTCGTTATTATCTTTGAAGATATCACTCCGATCTATACCACGGGAGTAAATATGATACAGTCCGCCAGGGATTTTAATGCGTAATTGTCTAGTCATATGTATATTATACGATAATAATGCCCGGATGCAAGACCTGACCCTAGAAACGGGGGAGGTACTGGTAAAGATCAAGATGGCGGACAGCGAAGTTCAGAGCGGGATAAAGAATACTCGAAATAACACCCAGCCATAACAGCCCGAACACTATGAAAAGACCAAATCTCTCTAGCTTTCTATAGTTGTACAGAGCCTGCCCGTTGAGAAACCTCGCCACTATCCTGCTGCCGTCAAGTGGAGGAATGGGCAGGAGGTTGAAAACCATCAACACAATATTCATAAGCGCGGCCATTGCCAGGCTGTGCATAAGTATAGCAGGCATGGCGCTTCCCAGAAGATGGAGAAGCAGTGTAAGTACAAGAGCAATAGCAAAATTAGTCGCCGGTCCCGCAATCGCGACCCACATCATGCCTGTCTTTGGATTTCTGAAAAAGCCCGGATTAACCGGTACGGGCTTGGCCCATGCCAGCATGATGGGACTGTTGGTTATAAGAAACAGGGCGGGAAGCATTATCGTTCCTATCGGATCGATGTGCGAAACAGGGTTGAATGTCAGCCTTCCAGCCCTGTAGGCGGTGGGATCGCCCAGCTTAAGGGCAACGTACCCGTGGGCAATTTCATGACATACAACGCTGAAGAATACAAGAACAATGATGAATGGAGTTTCTATACCCATTATCTTCTCCTGCCGGCAAGCAACAGCCAGATCATCTGACCCAGGGAAGCAAGCGCGGCTGCTACATATGTCATCGCTGCAGCGCCAAGTACCTTCTTAACGCCGGAAAGCTCTTCCGTAGTCATGCTGCCGCTTTTCTGCAGATAGACTACCGCCCGTTTGCTGGCATCAAATTCCACAGGGAGCGTCACTACCTGAAAAAGAAGGGCTGCCCCGTAGAGCGCGGCTCCAATATAGTATAGTGAGGTCATATGAAATAATAATCCGCCGATTATCAGCGGAAACAGCATCTGGGAACCAAGGTTTGCAACAGGCACCAGTTTCTGACGAAGCTGAAAAGGACTGTAGCCCATCGCGTCCTGAACGGCATGCCCTGCTTCATGGGCTGCTACGCCAACTGACGCGATCGAAGTTCCACTGTAAACACTCTGTGAAAGACGCAGTACGCTGTTCCGGGAATCGTAATGATCGGTAAGCCTGCCGCCGATCTCCTGTATATCGATATTGGCAAGCCCGTAGCTGTCCAGAATTTCCCTGGCCATCCTTGCGCCGGATAGCCCCTTTCCAGTACTTATCCTGCTGAACTTATTGTAAGTGCCGGTAACCTTCGATCGGGCTATGAGCCCAATTATCATCGCAGCGATGATAATAAGAAAACCCGCGTTCATGTCTACAAATCCCAGATACATTTTTTGTCCTTTTCTTCGATGTAATTACAAAATCTGTTTTCTTTATCGAATTATCGAATACAAATATAAGCAAGAATATTTCCGTCGCGAATTGTGCGTATATAGTAACTGGAGAATCCGATAACTACTCACGGTGACATTATGGCGCAGGCTTGATATCCTTAAAGATGATCGATTCCCGTCTCCTGAGAAAAATCTCCAACCGCTTCCGAACTGCTTTTTTCACAGCATCAACCTCAAAATCCCCCGGATGAATGGCGAATCTAACCGTCCCCGATCTGCTGAGTATTATACCGGAGACTCTGACCCAGAAAGCCGCAAGTGTTCTTTTCAACAACCCTCCACCGGCGTAATTCACAACTGGCATTCTAAGGATCGTCCGTCCGGTTTCGGGATTCCAGATACGCAGCCTGTTCTCCGTAAATGTAAATCCTGACTTCTTCAACGCGGCAATGGTTCCGCGGCTATTGAACCATGCGGGGGCGACAAAACCTTGCACTTCAATACCAAGAACCCTCTTAAGAACCTCCCGGCCCGTTTCCAGAAGTTTCTCCGCGTTTTTCTCATCAAGGCCCAGAAATTCCCCTTCGTTTCTTGTGAAAAGAGCGGATCTGATTTTGTCCGTGATCCCAAGGCCTGCATCGCTGCCTTCGTGCCTGTAACCATGAAGAACCATTTCCACACCGTTTTCAGCAAGCTGTTCGAGCCATCCGCAGAATTCTGGAAATTCATCAAGGGGCCACTTTCCATGATAATCCGGAACCACAAGCATGCTGTACCTGACAACCCCCAGCTGCGTGAGAGTGGAATGAATCTGTCTTATTTTACCCTCGTGGGCAGGTGAAACATCGTGAACCGTCAGGTGAAGCTTTTTCATGGCTCTTCCCACCAACTGTCCGGTGGAACCAGTCTTTCAACGTCATTATCATTGAAGGCTTCTATGATTCTCTCGTAGAATTTTTCCATTCTCCTGAAAACGTCCACCCAGCTGTGCCTGGAAACGGCATAATTCCTCAGGTATTCAGTGGTTTCCCGACTGGATAATACTTCCATTGCTGCCGAGATGGCTTTCGCGAGGCTTTCGGGGTTGTCCGCTTCGAAAGGAGGCAGTAGCCCGAGTGACGCCGCCATTTCACCCGCAGCTCCCATATCCGGAAATACGGGTACAGTTCCTGAAGCTATTGCTTCAAGGCCGGCAAGCCCGAAAGTCTCATATCGGCCCAGGGCCAGGAATACATCAGAGGATGCCATGGCTTCAGCTACAGCATTCCTTCCCTTCTGCCAGGGCAGTCGATGAACTTCAGGATACTTTTTAATGAACTCCGCTACCAGCCCTTCGTGGGGCCCATGTCCACCTATGACAAGCTTAATAGTGCCAGGATCTCTGAAAAGCGGGTAGGCCTTCATCAGCAGGTCCAGTCCTTTCTCAGAATGCAGTCTTGCCATATACAGAACGAGTCTGGACCTGTCTGAGGCTCCGGTTTCCCTTCTGAACCTGCTTGATCCGGCTGATGGTGAAAACACATCCGTATCAACACCCAGAGGTGTGTAGAACAGCCTTCTGATTCCAGCGTCGTGAAGCTTCGCAAGCATGCATCTTGAGGCGGCAAATACGGCAGTCATGTTTCCGAAGTGTTTTCGCACATGACTTATTGCGGCCCTTTTCAATCTCTCAGCAATTTTTGAGGGGAATATCTTCCCTGCATAGGGGCTGATATAGCTGTCGGGAAAATCCGAATGGTAGAAACCTACCGTAGGTACCGGGGAGGCCCCCATTGCCCTAGCTGTAAGGGCTGGAAGCAGGTAGGGACTTCCTATCTCAACAATATCAGGCCTGTAATCGAGAAAAACGGAATTGAGACCTCCGCTGTCAGCTATCATGCGGTATCCGGATCGGAAGATCGGTATTGATTTCACAGTGTAGATTTTTGCGCTTTCCCTGCACATAATACGGTCATCCTTACCGGGAATGACAAGGGAAGCGGTATGCCGGGTATGTTCAGAAAAGTAATTCAGCTTTCTGTCATGATATATCCGTATACCCCCCCCGGTTGGGGAATACAGGCTATTCACATCACAGATTCGCATTACACTCAGCGAATGCCATCTCCCGGACAGGCGTCATCCGCTGGCTTAAGGAGACGAACTCCTCCCTTTCCGTCATCGGATGCAAGAATCATCCCGTTGCTTTTGACCCCCATTATCTTAGCCGGTTGAAGGTTTATTAGAACCACTACCTTTCTATCCGTCAGTTCATCCACCGAATAGAAAGGCTTCATTCCGGCAACCAGCTGACGCGAATGATCACCCATATCGACCACGAGCCTGAACAGCTTGTCAGCGCCTTCTATATCGTGAACCTCTTTTACAACCCCGACCCTCATGTCCATTTTCATGAATTCGTCGTAAGATACTGTCTCACTGACTTCAGGTTCTTCTGCCGATCCTTCGCTCTTCATAACTTCCTCAAAACCTTCCTTTAGCTTTTCAAGCAGTATCTCAGGTTCTCCCAGCTTCTGTCCAGCCGTGATATTTTCTTCCCCGGCATCCTTCCAGAGAAGAGAGTCGTTGCCAAGCATTTTACCAGTTTTTGCACAAGTATGAGGAATGAATGGGTTAAACAGTATCCTCAGCGAGTCGGCAAACTGGATGCTGTAGTAAATGGTTGCGGAACATTTATCGATATCAGTTCTGGCAGTTTTCCAGGGCTGGGACTGATCGAAATACCTGTTTCCCTCTCTGGCAAGGTCCATCACTCTGAGACATGCGGCCTTTAATTTGAAGTTGCGCAGCAGTTCTTCCATCTCGTCCCGGGCTGCGGTGACGGACTGCATGAGTTCCTTTTCCGCCTCTCCCGGATCTGCAGGTTCCGGTACCACTCCTCCAAATGTCTTCTGGGCGAACTTCATTGTTCTGTTGATGAAATTGCCGAAAACATCTGCGAGTTCGTTGTTCCTTGAGCGGAATTCATTCCATGTGAAATCGGCATCCCGGTTTTCAGGCGCGTTTATCGCGAGAGCGTACCTCATGGGATCAGGCGGAAAATGAGCAAGATAATCCTTCATCCAGATGGCTGTTCCCCTGCTTGTGGAGAATTTGTTTCCGTTGATGTTGAGGTATTCATTGGCCGGGATATTCCATGGAAGGATGAAACCGCCAAGACCGTGGAGAACTGAGGGTTCTATAACAGCGTGGAAAACTATGTTATCCTTTCCGATGAACTGCACCAGGCGGGTTTCAGGATCAAACCAGTAATCCTTCCATCCCTCCGGGTTTCCCCTTTTCCTGAACAGCTCTTTCGTGCTGCTTACGTACCCGAGAAGGGCTTCGAACCACACGTAAAGCACTTTTCCCTCGGCTCCCTCCAGCGGAACAGGCACTCCCCAGTTCAGGTCTCGTGTAATAGCCCTTTCCCGTAATCCGTCTTTAAGCCAGCCCCTGCAGTAGTTAAGTACGTTGTTCTTCCAGTCATCGTGCTGCCCGAGCCATTCCTCCAGCCATTTCTGGAAAGCATCAAGGCGCAGAAACCAGTGTGTGGTCTCCCGCGGGACCGGAGTGGAACCGCATATCTCGCATATGGGCTGTATAAGATCGAGAGCATCCAGCCAGGCGCCGCAGTCTTCACACTGATCTCCCCTGGCATTCGCAGAGCCGCATTCAGGGCAGGTCCCGCTCACATACCGATCTGGCAGAAAGCGGCTGCATTCATCACAGTAGAACTGCTTCATGGATTTCTCAACGATGTATCCCTTTTCAAACAGATCAATAAATACTTCCTGGGTGAATCTGTAATGATCAGGACTTTCAGTTCTGGAGAAATTGTCAAAGGATATTCCGAAACGCTCAAAATCCCTCCTGATGATCTCATGATACCTGTCAACAGCCTCCCTGGGAGTTATTCCCATCTGCTCCGCCTTGATCGTTATTGGAACACCGTGCTCATCTGTACCGCAAATGTATATCACATCCTCTTCGCACATTCTTAGAAAGCGGACATAAATATCAGCCGGAAGGTAGGCTCCGGCTAAATGCCCTAGATGAGAAGGTCCGTTAGCGTATGGCAGCGCGCTTGTTACAAGATATCTTGACATTGTTTCTCCATATTACGGAATTGTTCCCGGCTAATTCTTCCGGGAGTTATTTTCATCCATTGTGCGTGATTTCTTCAGAGGTTTCTTTTTTCTATGGAATTTCTCAATATCCATGATTCTTTCTTCTTCATCCTCCATCTGAAGGGTTACAGTTTCCATGAATATATTCACCGCTGTAACTTTTCCTTCCCTTTTTCCTATCATGATCCTGGAGCCCAGCTGAGGATAGAGTTTGGAAGCTTTTCTGTAGAAATCCGATTCGAAATTCAAGCAGCACATCAGGCGTCCACATATCCCGGAGACTTTGGATGGATTAGGTGCAAGATCCTGCTCTCTGGCTGCCTTAAGGGTGATTGATCTGAAATGCGATAGATAGGAAGCACAGCATAGTCTTCTTCCGCACAGACCCAAACCATCCTTCTGCCTGGCATCATCCCTTACACCTATCTGTCTCATCTCAATTCTTGCGTGGAACTTGCTGGCAAGATCACGTACGAGCCCTCTGAAATCCTTCCTCTGGTCTGCTGTGAAATATACTCTTATTTTCCTTCTGTCCAGCTGAGTCTCGCAGCTGGTCAGGCGTATCTCCATACTTCTTGTGGAGACTCTTTCTCTGCAGAATTTCAGCACTTTTTCTTCGAAACTCCTGTTCTGCTGATCCTTTTGAATATCATCAGGTGTAGCTTTCCGCTGTAAATGACCGTTGATCGAAGCCACCGGATCTTTTGGATTGTACTTCGCAATTACAATCCCGATATCTTCTCCTCTGTCCACGGATACAACCACCATATCCCCTACCGAAACCGGTTCACTCGACAAGTTTATGAAAGTCTCAAGCCTTCTGGAACTGAAAAGAAGGCGGAAAAGCTCTATAGCGTTGAATCTCTCCGTATCGTAATTGCCGTTGCCGTCACTGTTTCCGTTTTCATTCCTGTAATTCAATTAGTGAATCCCTTCCTGAACTGACTATACTGCGATGCATTCCGGTGAAAGCGGCTGTCAGCACTATCTTCGGCATACCGTTTCCCGCAAGCCTTGCTTCGGCCATTCGAAAATAATTCAAACCGCTGCTGAATGCATCATCGTTGATATCGAACCCCTGAAGAACCTTAGAGGAGTGTACAAGAGGTTTGTTTTTACAAGCATGTCTCCTGAGATCATGAATAAATAGCTGCATGCTCTTACAGAACTCAAGGGATCCTTCCCTGCCAAGCTTTCTGGAAACTTCGGAAGCCAGTGATACAGCTGACATTACTGTACCGCCCTCAATCAATCTGCGGAGAACTTTTTCTGATCCGAATTCCCCCTCAACCCGGGATGCGCTGTTACCTCTTAAAAGAGCAATTCCAGGCCTCCCGTCTGAAGATCCCGCTATACAGGATGCCTCCTCTTCACGCAGATCCAACCTGTCCATAAGGATGTCCCTGATCACAGTATCCGGAAGCCTTCTGAATCTTATCAGGTGAGAGCGGGATCTTACTGTGGAAAGAAGAGCGGACCATATCGAACTGATGAGTATAATCACGGTTTCATCGGGAGGTTCTTCAAGTGTTTTCAGCAGGGCGTTTGCAGCTTCTACACCCATTCTGTCCGCATCAGGAATGATCTCGATATGCCCATGGTTTTCGAAAGCCTTCATTGAGAGTCTTTTCTCCATTTCTCTTATCTGGCCTATGCTTATCCTTATGTTTCCCTGCAACCTTACAGGTGTTATGCCGTCATCCACCCTTGACTGAAGCAGGTTGGCTATTTCTTCGGGTTCTGTGCTGCCCGTCTGTGGGATTGTGAGCCTGACATCCGGATGCTGAAATCTGAATATTCTCTGGCAGTTCCTGCATTCACCACAGTAGCCATTCTCATCATCGCCGCACATCCAGGCCGCCGCAAGCTCAAGAGCTGCTGTAAGCCTCCCCACGCCTGAAGGACCGGCAAACAGATATGCGTGAGCAAGCCTTCCCTTCGAGAAAGATCTGCTCAGCAGCTCACCTGCCCTTTTCTGCCCCCTGACCATTTTCAGTAAGCTCATTCTACTCCAGATAATCCATGGGATTTATAGGTTCTCCGCCTTTTCGGATTTCAAAATAGTATCCAGGCTGCCCTCCCGGAACAGGTCCTGTTCTGCCCAGTTGAGATCCTGTGTTTACCTCATCACCAGGACTGACCGTGACCAGGCTCAGGTAACCGTAAACCGTGAAATAACCATCCTGGTGATCAAGAACAACCATCTGCCCCATGCTCAGGAACTCACTGGCATACTGAACTACTCCGGGTGCCGACGCAAGGATATTCTGTGACGGTGGAGTAATAACGGTTATTCCATCGTTTGTGATCTGAGTTCCGTACTGCTGATGCGTTTCTATTCCGAACCTCCTGATAACCTGCCCGTCAGCAGGCCAGATTAAATTGCCCCTCTGCCGCTCCAGATAACTGTTCATATCCGGCTCAACAAAAGGAGTTCCTGACGAAGCCGTACTGGAGCGAACGCTGAGCTGAGTTACGAATTCAGCCCTGCTTACTCTTCTGTCTTCAAGCACAGCAAGGGACTCCTTGGCGGCGGCGATTCTACCCATGATCTGGTTCCTCATCGAAGCCTGGTTCGCCTCTTCGTTGTATATACCTTCCTGTATTTCCACCATCTGCTGACGCAGCTGCTGCACGTTGACAAGAAGGACTTCAAGCGAATCCCGGAAGCTTCCAAGTGAGTCCTGGCTGATTGATAACATAAATACTTCACCAGCTGCCTTTGACGCGAGATAATCTATATAGGCCTGTCGGTGAAGCATCCTGGTAAATCCACCCTCCACGAAAAAACTTCCGATTCCGCCCAGATTCCTGTGAGAATACAGGTAAAGCATATGGGATGACAGGCTTTCGACAAGAACTTCGCGGAGGGAATCCTCAGCGGTAAACACATCGGAAACCTTGCTCAGCTGATGGAGTATTTCAGCTTCCTCCAGTGCCATCTCGTTGTAGTAGCTTCTGGAAATGAGAAGATGCTGATGGATTGCATCCAAAATGGTTGATACAGCTGCTTCCTCATTTTCCAGCTGAATTATCTGCTCCCGTGTTTCCCGCAGACAGGCATCAAGACTGTCAAGTGAGCCTGTGGAAACCAGTAACGAGAATATCATTAATACAGTCAACTGCGCCTCCCATCACTTATCTAAAGAAGCTTTGAGGCCAGTTCCTCCGCCCTGTCTGTCTTTTCCCATGTAAAGGACCCGTCCGCTCCGGCTTCTCTTCCAAAATGCCCGAAGGAGGATGTGCTTGAGAAGATAGGTTTCTTGAGCCCTAAATACTCAATGATCCTGTAGGGACGAAGAGGGAATATATCCCTTACAACCTTTTCAATCGAACTGACATCGCTGACCTTTTCTGTTCCGAAGGTCTCAACCATTACGGAAACAGGTTCTGGCTTTCCTATTGCGTAGGCGATCTGGATTTCGCACCTGTCAGCAATTCCCGCCTTTACAATATTCTTTGCGATGTGCCGGGCCATATAGGCTGCAGATCGGTCTACCTTGGTTGAATCCTTGCCGGAAAATGCTCCACCGCCGTGTCTTCCGGTCCCGCCGTAGGTATCAACAATGATCTTTCTACCGGTAAGACCGGTATCTCCATGGGGGCCGCCTATCGCAAATCTACCGGATGGGTTGAAAAACAACTTGCCGTCCCACTTCAGAGATGGTTTGCATCTTTCGAGAACCGGCGCTATAACCTTCTTCCGTATGTCAGCTTCCATTTCTTCGTTCTCAGCGAGAGGCGCGTGATGAACGGAAAGGAGAATCTCGTCGATGGAAACAGGTGTATAACCATCATATTTCACAGTCACCTGACTCTTGGCATCGGGCCTTGCCCATGAGATTTCTTCAGACTTGCGTGATTCTCTTAACTGCTCAAGGAGCCTGTGCGCAAGCTGAATGGGATAGGGCATAAAAAATTCAGTCTCGCTGCATGCAAAACCGAACATAAGCCCCTGGTCTCCCGCTCCTTCGTTGTCAATAACACCGTGATTGATATCGGGTGACTGTGAGTGTATTCTTACTTTATAGGTGTTCTCGCTGTAATGAAAACCCAGATCCGGAATATCGTATCCTATTGATCGTATGGTGTCTCTTGCTACTTTCTCGTAATCAACATTGGTGTGGCTTTTCACTTCTCCTGCCAGAAGACAGAAATTGGTTGTTACAAGGGTTTCGCAGGCAACGTGAGCGTCAGGATCGCCTTTAAGGTGAGCATCAAGAACAGCATCCGAGATCTGGTCACAGATCTTGTCGGGGTGTCCATCGGATACGGATTCACTGGTGAACATTTTATTCATGGCAAATGAACCTCTCTAATTCGCAGCCGAAATAGAAATGCCGCCTGCCGGCGGCTTTAGGGGAGCTATCGGCTTTTTAGCACTTTTTTTATTGTGGTTGCAATATACCCCAAATCATTCCACAGATATCAATGATATAAAATATCCGGGTTAAGTCAATATCAACTGAGTTCTATTTTTTCTCCTCCTCGGCCTGTTCGGCAAGATCGGCTATTTCTTCAAGGTTATCAGTGTCAAATTCGCTTCCTGCTTCCTCGAGAGCATCGGATAGCTCTTCTGACAGCTGTTCCATCTTTCCAGCGTATCTGTTCACAATTGCCTGGTCTTTCAGGTTCTTCTCTTTTTCTTCCAGAAGATGCGTTTCTTTTTTCTGTCTTTCTTTGACAATGACTGCCCATTCCTCCTGCCTCCTTTTCTCCAGGAAGGTTTTACCGGAGCTTTCGGGGAAGAGATAATAGAGCAGTTTTTCATGGGGAGTTTCGGCAAGGGGAAGGTCAGTTCCGTGCATCAGAGGGATCTGCCTGTTGAATTCAGAAGGATCGTACCTTCTCTCATCTCTGAAACCGCATATCTTCTCACGGTAATCCTCATCAATGGGGAAAGGGGTTTCGCCGTAGTATCCCGCAATGAGATTTTCGTACTGGATAGGGTTTATATCTTTTCCCAGAGTTTCAAGGTAAGCCTTTACCCCTACGATTTGAGATGTTGGTGTAACGAGCGGGCACCATCCGGCCTTTTTTCGGACCGACTGCACTGCGTCAAGGGCTGCGGGAAGACAGTCTGATTTGCCGTCTTTCGCAAGCTGAGTTGTAAAATTGCTGTACATTCCACCTGGAATCTGCGCCTTCTCTACTTCCTCGTTAGGCGGAGGAAAACCGCAAAGCTCTTCCATTTCGTGAACGATTCCGTTAGCGTCCCTGGTCCTTCCCTCCGAAAGACACTGCAGCACTTGCTCTGCCATGGGAGCAAGGGTATCCTTTCCTGGCCAGGTGGTTTTGTGAGTCGAAATGGAGAATTCCTGCTCAACTTCGGAGATGACTTTTCTTAATTCATCATGCAGGGGCTCGATCTTTTCAGGGGAGATATCCAGGGCGGTATCTTTACCCAGTAGTTCAGCGAAAACAGTAAGCAGTTCGATCGAAGGATGGGAGGACCCACCGGCAAGAGGAAGGAAGCATGTATCTATCATATCCACGCCGGCAAGCATGGCTATGACAGCTGAAATATGACCGAAGCCGGGAGTACAGTGAGTATGGCTTACGACAGGCACATCCAGTGTCTCCTTTAGTGTGGTATAATATTTCCATGCGATAGAAGGCTCTTTCAGACCGGCCATATCTTTGTCCGAAATCATATCCGCACCCAGCTTCTGAAGCTCAAGAGCCTTCCCGACAAAGTGATCGATATCGTACGGTTCCCCGGTGGTGTAGCAGATTGCCCCGTCAAAGAGACCTCCGGCATCCCTCGTGCCCTCAAGCGCCGCGCTGAAATTGGGAATGTAATTGAGAGCATCGAAAATTCTCATGATGCCAACACCGGTTCTAACGGCTTCTCTGTTGAAATCCTTTACTATATCGTCCGGATAGGGGTCATAGCCGAAAAGATTCTGCCCGCGGGAAAGGGCTCTCAGCCTGCAGCCGGACGGTCCAGCTTCGTCAGCCAACTTGCTCAGTCTCTCAAATGGATCTTCATCCAGATACCTCATAGCGCTGTCCAGCGTCGCTCCGCCCCATACTTCCATGGTTCTCATTCCTGTATCAAGTATCAGGGGCATGAGCCTTAGAACCTGATCGGTTGACATTCTTGTTGCCAGCAGTGACTGCTGGCCATCCCTCAATGTAACATCAACGAACTCGATCTTTCCTGATCCCTTTGGTGTCATTTCAGGACCGAGTTCGTCCATACCCAGAATGCGTTTTATGGAAAATGACATCATTAATCTCCCTGAGTTCTTCGCTTGAAGGTTAACTGCATGGTTAAACTAAAATAGCTCATCCAAGGCTGCAACTTCGGTAAGTCGCAGGCACAGGTAATATATCTTCAGCAGCGGTGAGGTGACACTTGTGAACGGCAATCCATGTGGATATACTGCCATGGTTCCCGAAGAGTTCGAAGTTGTATTATCTTTACGCTTCGGGCTGCTGAATTTCCGGAGGTAGTTTTGAAAAAAAATGTAAAGGTTATTGCCAGCCTTGTCAGAAAAGCCAAGAAGAAACTTCACCAGGGAAAAAGAGATGAAGCCCTTGAGCTTATGAGGAAGGCTGTTGATGTTGATGATAACAATGGAGTCCTCGTTCAGGTTATTCAGTTTATTGGCAGAAAGAACACCGGAACCGAACCTGAGGAAGAACCGGCGGAAACCACTGTAGAGATTCCTGAGGAAGAACCAGTTGAAATTTTTGAATTTACTCCTGAGGAAATATTTGTAGATCAGGAAACAGAACCTGTTGAAATCCTTGAATTCACTCAAGAGGAAATGCTTGTAGATCAGGAAACAGAATCTGCGCAAACAGAGTTGGAAACTCCTGCGGAAGAGCAATTTGAAATACTTGAATTCACTCCTGAGGAAATGTTTTTAGATCAGGAAACAGAACCTGTTGAAACAGCTGTGGAAAACAACCATGAAAGGAAATCATCGATGGCTTCCGAGGATCGAATTACTAAAATATTTGAAGCATCTGACAGAGAATACAACAACGGGCATCAGCAGAAGGCGATTGCCTATCTGAAGAGAGCCATGAAAATCGATCCGGATAATCCGGAGGTTCAGTTAAGGATAGATCTTCTGAAAACGAAAATCAAATCTGCCAATCTTGTTCAAATAGCCAGAAAAAAACTGGTAGCAGGAAAAGTTGCTGAAGCTGTCGTACTTGCCCGCAGAGCCTTTGAGATGATTCCTGAAACGAATGGGCTTGAGGAACTCCTGTCAGATATTGAGACTGAATCAAATACTGTTTCATCCTCACTGGACGGCAGTAATTCTGAAACCACCGCGGAATACATTGTAAAAATCCGCCAGCTTGTGCAGGATAACGCCCTGGAAAAGGCTGCATCATTTGCTGAGAGATCTTTCAGACTTCACCCGAACGACAAACTGCTGATGGAGTTTATCGATAATTTCAAAAAGCTTGGCTTGATCGAGTAGCATAAGCTGCATATAAAGGTTATGTACTTTACCGATATTCCAGACTGCTGTACCCGAACACGCTTACCGAGCCGGAACTGCTGTTAGCTACGTATACATATTCACCTGAAGGCAGTGAACATACACCGTTCGGTCTTACCCCGACCGGAAGGTAGCTTACCATCAAACCAATGGTTAGATCAACCAGATAGACCCTGTTAGAGATATTGCATGACACGTAAGCCAGGTTGCCGTTGGGAACAACAGCGATACCAATAGGACCGCTGCCGACACTGATTGATGACTGTATCGAGTTATCAGATGTTCTTACAGGTACAATCTCACCGGAAGAGTAATCACATACATAAACGTAATCTCCGGATATTGATGAGCAGATACCCACAGGTTCCGAAGCGGTATTCAGAGTTGAAACAACGCAGTTATCCGAAACCCGTACAACCGATACTGTTCCATCAAGCCTGCAGGTCAGATAGGCGTATTCACCGGAAGGCAGCGTACAGATGTCCCATGGTCCGTCGCCAACCGTTATTACATCAAGAACGGCAAGTGAAGAAGCATCAAGGCACCATACCTCATCACTGCCGTAGCAGCAGACGTAAACTCTGGAGCCGTCCGGAGTGATACACAGCCCGGAGGGTGAATCACCAACCGATACCGTTGATTCCACAGTGTTGTCGGATGTCCTTATCACAGCAACTTCGTCGCTTGAAGAACACGATACGTACGCGTATTGAGAACCGGCGCATACATCAATGGGACCGCCGCTAACAGGAACACTTGTATATACGGCAGGATCGAATGTCTCCAGAACGTAAACGGAGTTATCAAAATAGCATGACACGTAAACATAATCTCCCGAAGGAACCGTACAGATACCTCCCGGGCCGGCACCGACATCCACGAGTTCAACAAGCGAATCCGGCCCTCCGAATGAGGTGCGGGACGGTATATATAGTGATGCTTCGTTGCTCCAGGAACCAAGAGTATCCTGATCGTACGTTCTGACAGCGTAGTAGAACCAGGTGTCCCACGATGTATTTGTGTCTGTGTATGCAGTATCGGAAGCGTCGAAGCTTGTGTAAATGACTTCCGCTGAATCGGGAAGTGATTCGATATCGGGAGTATTTGACCTGTACAGAGTATACTTCCAGAATGTACTATCCGGACACATGGTCCATGTAAGTTGAATATCGTTACACGTGCCTTTGGATGTATCGGGCGGAAACCAGCCCCCCATAAACAGAGCTGAAAGAACCGAGGGAGTGGGATAATCAGGACCGGCAGGTTCAGCGGGGTTGTCCCCGCAGGAGAGAATCAGCAACACGATCACTATCAAAACGAAATGCTTCATGTTAACCCTATCTAAGTACAATGCATCTCCGTGAAGTTGAAACATCTACCGCGACCAGTCTTATCAGGTACACGCCCGGGCAGAGGCCGGAGCCATCGAAGTGTTCGGAGTGCATGCCTGAGGGAACAGCCTTATCTACAAGGGTCTCAACGAGCCGACCGGATAGATCGAACACCTGAAGAACAACTTGTGAAGCTTCATCAAGCTGATAACACACAGTGCATGATGAACTGAACGGATTGGGGAAGGATTTTAACGGAAGCCCATTTTCAGTCGGTGATAATTCTTCCTCTTCCACAGAAAGCCAGTAGTCTACTCCTCCTCCTCCGAAGGCTCCCATGTCGTTACGAATAAGTCCCATCGCGGGCCAAAGGGCGTAGCCCGGATTGAAAGGATCTTCGGGATCGTTGTACTCTGAAGCGGGATTGCCCGCATCAACACAGGGTGTACCCCATGGAAGGTGATAATCACCAAAAGGCCCCGTCTCGAACTCAGGATCGATATCGATGTTGCCCGGGCCCCAGTTGAGTGTGGAACTTGCAAAGTTATACACGGAATCTTCTCCGTACTCGACATCGCAATATTCAACCGAAACATCAGCATTATCCATAAGTATCTGAGATCCTGTTGGAGCGATGTTCCCCCACAAAATGGAATTAACAATAGAAATGGAACCGTCCTTACATAAAAGACCACCACCTCTGACGGACGCGGCATTGTTTGCAATAGTATTGTTTTCTAAATGTTCGAAGAGACCTGAAAGTTGGTATATGCCCGCTCCGTAATCAGCAGTATTCCGAACAATGATGTTTCCGATTATCGTCGGTTCAGAATGTCTTATTGAAATTCCACCTCCATCGAATGCGTCATTTCCGGAAATGGTATTTCCAAAAAGTAGCGCATTGGTGTAATTTAGCAGTATACCTCCACCAGAAAGGTACGTGTAATTATCGCTGATATAATTGTTGATAATTACTATTGAACTACTACTATTACACGAAAGTCCGCCAGCCATATCTGTAGATTGATTGCCTGTAATTGTACAGTCGATTATGCGCAAAGGATGATCAAGCTTCCCGCAAGATAGAGCAGATACTCCACCGGAGAACATCGCGGTGTTATTGCTGATGATACAGCCTGACATCAGCGTGGATGAGTTCTCCAGAAATAATCCCCCTCCCTGACTTTCAGCAACGCAGTCCGTAATGATATTGTTCCGAATGGTTGGAGATGCATTAACGATGTAAAGGCCTCCACCACAGCCGATAGTATCGCGAGATACTTCATTATCCGAGACCTGGTTACTTACTGTGAAGCCTTCAAGAACAGCTGTGCTGTCCTGCCCTCCTGCGATGGACACGCAGTGGTAATTACGGGAGGTTCTGATTAGAGTACTGCCGGCACCTGCTGTACTTGATACAACGATGTTCTTCCCCTCAAAGTTAATAGGTCCTTCGTATTCATCGGGGGACACAAGTACCGTATCGCCGTCCTGAGCAGCGTTGATGGCATTCTGAATGGAAGGGTACTGAGAGGGAACGAGAAGGGTCTCCGCTAATGCTATTGTGGTTAATGCAGTCAGAAGAGGAATTGAATACTTCATGATCAGTCACACTCCGTTCATATTAAAGAATGTAACTATTTACGCTGTCATGTGCAATTCTGTTCTATATAGCTAATTTAACCGGAGAAGAATTCCGGGACGCAGGTCAGTAGAACCCCAAGGACAAGGGCGGCTATCCCTGCAAGAAACATAAAACCTGTAATTACCGGATGAAGTTTCTTTCCGAGCATCACAAACCCGGCAACTGCAAGCAGAAACCCCGGGATCAACAGGGCAAGATAGGCATAGTTCAAAAAAGTCTCCTTCTTATCTGTTCAAATTAACGTTGTACAGGGAATAATACGCTCGAGTATCCGCGTCAAGCTTTTTTCCCTGAAAGTTTCTCCCAGAGAACCTTTTCCTCTTCCGTTACGGATTCTGGTACTGTAACCTCCACATGAACCAGCTGGTCTCCCTTTGTACCTCTGTAGGGAACACCCTTTCCTGGAATTCTCAGAACCGTTTCAGGCTGGGTTCCAGGATGAATCTTAAGTACTATTTTGCCGTCGAGAGTACGTATTTTCAGTTTCGTGCCCAGAACTGCCTGGGGAACATTTATCTTCACTGTACAGTGAATGTTCCTGCCGTCTCTCCTGAAAAAACTGTCCGGCTTAACCCTCAGTTTTACCATCACTGTCTTCCTGGAGGGTGTTGCGAGACGCAGCACTGATCCGTCATCTGATCCTGCGGGAATGTTCAGGTCAACAACTTCTGAAGACATGACTTCGCCGGTTCCATGACACTTCGAACATTTATTTTTGAAAGTCCTGCCTGAACCTCCACAGGCCGGACAGGGCATTACCATCTGGCCCTGCTGTATTCTGCCTGAACCACCGCACTGGCTGCAGCGTTCTTCTCCCGAGCCTCCTGCTCCCATGCATACAGGACATGTGGAGGGCACTTCCATATTAGCCCTGACAGTTCCTCCCAGGGCAGCAGTTTTAAACGGGACAGATACAACAACGGTAGGTCTTGAGGCTCTCCTCTGTCCGAAACCGCCGCCTCCGCCGCCTCCACCGCCACCGAACATCGAACGAAGGATGTCAGCTAAACCGCCGTCGCCAAAGGGATTTCCTCTCTGACCGCCGGCTTCACCCCACGAAAAGTCTCCGCCGCCCCTCCGCATCTGATCGTACTGTTCTCTTTTTTCTTTGCTGCCGAGAATATCGTACGCTTCGGAGATTTCCTTGAAACGTTCTTCCGCTTTCTTATCTCCAGGGTTCGCATCGGGATGATACTTCTTGGCCAGCTTGCGGTAAGACTTCTTCAGTTCTTCCTGCGATGCTTTCTCGTCAGCCCCCAGGATGGAGTAGAGGTCTTTATTCACTGTTTTCTATTCTCCCTCTTCACCTTCATCCTGCTCCCCGGCAGTGGGTTTTAAAACAGGTTTTCCAACCTTTACTCTCGCGGGACGGAGAAGATCCTCGCCTAAACGGTATCCTTTTTGATATACTTCCAGAACGGTATCCTGATCCAGACCTTCTTCTTCTTCCGCAATCATGGCTTCTTGAATATTGGGGTCAAAGGGATCACCTTTCTTTATATCCAGTTCACTAAGGCCCTCCTGTTTCAGAATACCAACCAGCTGCTCAGATGTTTTCATCAGCCCATCGGCTATCTCTTCTACGGAGTGCCCCCCCTCTTTTACCAGTTGCTCTGCCCTGTGGTAATTATCCAGCACAGCAAGAAGCTCTTTTATCAGCTCTTTCTTGCCCTGGGTACACAGTTTTCGAAAATCTCTTGCCTGACGCTTCCTGTAGTTGTCAAATTCCGCCTGCAGCCTCAGGAGCTTATCCTGAAGCTGCAGTTTTATTGGATCAGGTTTAGAATCCGTTGGAAGTTCCGGATTTTCAACTTCTTCATCAGCCTTAGAATTCCCGGCTTCCTCAAGGTTTTTCTCCATCTCGTCCTCAACTACCGAAATGGGAATTTTTCCTCTTGCGGAAGTACCTTCCTTTTTTTTACTACGGCTCCTTCTTGGATCTGCCATCAGTCATCAACAACTTCGTAATCAGCGTCAACAGTGTTGTCTTCATCTCCACCGGCATCAGCTGTTCCGGTTGTTTCTCCGGCCTGTCCGGCTGGTCCCGCATCCTGCTCCTGAGCCTGCTGCTGCTTGTAGAAGGCTTCCCCGAACTGCTTCCAGGTTTCCTGAAGACTCTCTGACTTCTGCTTTATCAGATCGTCATCTTCCCCCTCAAGTGCCTTCTTCATTTCCGAAACTGCAGCATCAAGCCTGGATCTGTCATCTGAAGATATTTTGTCTCCGTATTCCTTCATCTGTTTCTCGATTTCGAAAACCATGGCATCGGCCTGATTGCGCCTTTCTATTATATCCTTCTTTTTAGCATCCTCATCTGCATGAGCTTCAGCGTCATGAATCATACTTTCTATTTCATCTTTGGATAGTCCGCTGGAGGCTTCTATCTTGATCTTCTGTTCCTTCCCGGTAGCCTTATCCTTTGCTGAAACGTGAAGAATTCCGTTAGCATCGATATCGAACGTTACTTCTATCTGAGGCATTCCCCTGGGGGCAGGTGGAATACCGTCAAGAACGAATCTTCCAACAGTCCTGTTGTCTGCCGCCATTTTTCTTTCGCCCTGAAGCACGATGATCTCCACCTGGGGCTGGCTGTCAGCTGCGGTACTGAATATCTGGCTTTTCTTTGTAGGTATAGTTGTGTTTTTGTCTATAATGGGTGTCGCCACTCCGCCGAGGGTTTCGATACCAAGTGTAAGCGGAGTAACATCCAGAAGAAGGACATCTTTGACATCACCTGAGAGTACACCTGCCTGGATGGCTGCTCCAACGGCAACCACTTCATCCGGGTTGACTCCTTTGTGAGGTTCCTTGCCGAATATCTCGGTAACCTTCCTCTGAACAAGCGGCATCCGGGTCTGTCCACCGACCAGAAGAACATCGTCTATAGCTGACGCCTCGATACCGGCATCCTTCAATGCCGTTCTACAGGGAGCCACTGTTCTTTCTACAAGGTCATCAACCAGCTGTTCGAGTTTTGATCTTGTAAGTGTCATGTCGAGATGCTTCGCCCCGGCTGAATCCGCCGTGACGAAAGGAAGGTTGATATTGGTGCTCTGTGTTGTTGAAAGCTCGCATTTGGCTGTTTCAGCAGCTTCCTTGAGCCTCTGAATGGCCATTTTGTCATTGGACAGATCGATGCCCTGCTGCTTCTTGAATTCGGCAACCATCCAGTTAATGATGGCATGGTCGAAATCGTCCCCACCCAGGTGAGTATCTCCATTGGTTGATTTAACCTCAAAAACCCCGTCACCAATTTCCAGTATTGATATATCAAAGGTTCCTCCACCGAGGTCGTATACGGCGATAGTCCTGTTTGAGGATTCCTTGTCAAGTCCGTAGGCAAGAGCTGCCGCTGTGGGTTCGTTTACAATTCTTTCCACTTCAAGACCGGCTATTTTCCCGGCATCCTTGGTGGCCTGCCTCTGACTGTCGTTGAAATACGCGGGAACGGTCACAACCGCTTTCTCTACTTTCTCTCCCAGGTAATCCTCGGCTGTCTGCCTCATTTTCTGAAGTATCATCGCGGATATTTCCGGGGGTGAGTACTTCTTGCCCATGATTTCCACCCAGGCATCGCCGTTCTTCCCCTCAATAACCTTGTAGGGAACCCTTTCAATTTCACTTTTCATCTCGTTGTACTTGCATCCCATGAATCTCTTTATCGAGAATATCGTATTCTCGGGATTCGCCACTGCCTGCCTGTAGGCTACAACACCTACAAGCCTCTCACCCTTGTCATTGAAGGCTACTACCGAAGGTGTAGTTCTCGCGCCTTCAGCGTTGGGTATTACGGTAGGCTCACCGCCCTCCATAACGGCCACGCATGAATTCGTGGTTCCAAGGTCTATTCCTATTATTTTTCCCATGTTTTCATCTCCTCTTCTTCTCTTCCTGCGAAAGTAATGGAAGAATACGTTTAAACTTCACCCTTATTACGGGTCTTCAAATCACTGGTTACTTCTAGAACCCGACCGATACCTTCCTTATTCTTCGGCCAGCCGGGAATTCAATTCGGATATATTTCGAGCAATCATCATGCCAGAAATACCCGTACCCATAGTATATTGTCCCGCAATATTTTACAAACTCATCGAATCAGCTCCCCTTCCTCCGTTTATAAATGCCGTGCTATTGTGGCACATTCTATGTTTCAGTTGAAGTTGTATAGTATATGGTTGCGGGAGTGCTGCGCTAATAAAACTCTGTTGAGAAAGAGAGTTATGGACAAAATTATCGTGCGGGGAGCCAGAGAGCATAATCTCAAGAATATCACTGTGGAGTTTCCCAGAAACAGGCTTGTGGTCCTGACAGGCGTATCCGGTTCCGGCAAAAGCTCCTTTGCGTTTGATACCCTCTACGCCGAGGGGCAGCGAAGGTATGTAGAATCACTTTCAGCCTATGCAAGACAATTTCTTGGCCAGCTGGAAAAACCCCTTTACGAAAGCATCGAGGGGCTTTCTCCCGCTATTTCCATTGAACAGAAAACGGTAAGCCATAATCCCAGGTCCACCGTTGGAACCGTAACGGAGATATCCGATTACATGAGGGTTCTTTATGCCAGGGTCGGTACTCCCCACTGCCCGGAGTGCGGTAGAAAGGTTTCAAGCCAGTCACCGCAGCAGATGGTGGACAGGATTCTTGAATTCCCTGAAGGCACAAGATTGCTGATAACTGCTCCACTTCTTCGAAACAGAAAGGGTGCCCATACAGACCTCTTCCCGACACTGAGAAAAAAGGGTTACGTCCGGGTTCTTATTGACGGAAAAACCAGAAGTCTCGAAGAGAACATAACGCTGAACAGCAAAAAGAAGCACGATATTCATCTCGTGGTTGACCGGATAGTATGCGAAAAGGGTATCGCCAGCAGGCTTATGGACTCCGTGGAAACAGCGCTGGGTGAAGGGGATGGAATACTTTCCGTAGTCAATGCGGACACCGGTGAAGAAACCCTGATGAGCGAAAGCAGCGCCTGCGCATACTGCGGTATAAGCATGCCTGATCTCACCCCTCAGCTGTTCAGTTTCAATAACCCCCTCGGAATGTGTCTTGAGTGCTCGGGACTTGGATACGAACTCAAGGTTGACCCGCTGCTGGTGCTGCCAAGGAAAGCTCTGTCAATAAAGGACGGAGCTATTGCCCCCTGGGGTATACCTTCCAGCCACGTGAAAAACCTGGTGCGGGCATTGTCCAGAGAACTTGATTTCAGTCTTGGTGCTCCGTGGCAGAGTTTGTCCCCGGAAGTACAGGATGAAATACTGTACGGTTCAGCCAACCGGAAAATAAGCATATCATGGTCATCGAAGAACAGTGCCGGAACGTGGGAAACCATCTGGGAGGGAGTTATTCCCAGGCTTGAGAGGCGCTACCGCAGCACGAGCAGCCAGGCCGCAAGGAAACATTACGAGAAATTCTTCAATAAGACCAACTGTTCAGTCTGCGAAGGCACCCGCCTGAGAAGGGAAGCCAGGGCAGTAACCGTAGGTGACAGAGGAATACACGAGCTCAATTCCATGACCGTTCATGAACTTCATGATTTTTTTACGCACCTCGAACTTGATCCGTGGAAAAAGAAGGTGGCGGAAGAACTCCTGAGAGAGATTCGCAGCAGGCTGGACTTTCTTGTGAATGTAGGGCTTCATTACCTTACTCTGGACAGATCATCACCAACCCTTTCCGGTGGTGAAGCCCAGAGAATAAGGCTCGCAAGCCAGATAGGAAGCGGCCTTACAGGAGTGCTTTACGTACTGGATGAACCCACAATTGGTCTCCATCAGAGAGATAACAGAAGGCTCCTCACCACACTGAAGGAGCTAAGGGATCTTGGCAATACAGTCCTGGTTGTAGAACATGATCATGATACGATTCTTTCTGCTGATCATGTGGTGGATTTCGGCCCTGGAGCAGGTATACACGGAGGCAATGTCGTGGCTGCCGGAACTCCTGAGGAGATAATGTCATCGGAAGAATCTCTTACGGGTGACTACCTTTCAGGAAGGAAATTTATTCATAGAACAGTGCCTGCCTATGGAAAATCCAGCGGTTTCCTTATTCTGAAGAAGGCAACTCTTCATAATCTTAAGGATGTTAACCTTAAAATCCCCCTGGGAAAGTTTATCTGTATCACGGGAGTATCAGGATCGGGTAAAAGTTCTCTCATCAGCCAGACTCTTTATCCGGCTCTTTCCGCAGCAACTGGAAACATGCTGAAACTACGCCCCGGGCCCTACGGCTCCCTCCGGGGAGTCGAAAAAGTGGACAAGGTTATAAATATCTCCCAGGACCCTATTGGAAGAACACCAAGATCCAATCCCGCTACTTATACAAAGGTATTCGACCATATAAGGAAGCTCTTCGCTCAGACGGCTCAGGCAAAGGTCCGGGGGTACAAACCAAGTAGATTCAGCTTCAATGTGAAAGGCGGAAGATGCGAGGAATGCAGGGGAGCAGGTTTAATAAAAATAGAAATGCATTTCCTGTCGGATGTCTTCATCGAATGCAGGACATGTAAAGGTCACCGATTCAACCGCGAAACGCTCAAAATCACTTACCATGGACTGAACATCGCTGAAGTTCTTGAACTAACTGTCAGTGAAGCACTTATCCATTTTGAAAGAATCCCGGCCATATACCGCATTCTTAAAGTGCTGGACGACGTGGGGCTGGGCTACATCAAGCTTGGCCAGCAGGCGACAACCTTGTCCGGAGGTGAAGCGCAGAGGATAAAGCTCGCAAGGGAACTTTCACGTCCGGGGTCAACTCACACGGTATACCTTCTGGATGAACCCACAACAGGTCTCCACTTCCATGATGTGAAGAAACTGCTTATGGTGCTGGGAAGGCTTGTCAGGGCTGGAAATACTGTAATTGTCATCGAACACAACCTTGATGTCATAAAGAACGCCAACTGGATAATAGACCTTGGACCCGACGGAGGTGATGCGGGGGGAGAAATAATAGCAACCGGTACACCTGACCAGCTGGTTAACAGTGAAGTTTCCCATACGGGCAAATTTCTCAGGGCCGCAATTCAGGCGAATGCCCCGTAACTGCTGATCCTCCCCGAATAAGAAGGCTGGCAAGAGAGGCGAGAGCCCTGAAAATGTTTTTCAGGCTGCCGGGTATCCCCTCCACGTTGTCCCATGCTGAAACGAGCCTTCCTCCGTATTGCAGTCGCACTGAAAGGACTTCGTATCTGCCAAGTATTCCCGAATGTGATTTTATCCTGTTGGTTGAATTCATACGAATTTCATCAGGAATCCTTCTGAGGATTTTACTGCCGATTCTGAAGCTGTTTCCTTTGTCATCCTCCATAAAGATAAATTCACTCCGCAGAACGTCTCGCAGTTTTTCCGCAAGCATTTCCAGTGAGGGGCTTTCAGTTGTGAGCAGTTCCATGATGGTAATACTAATGGAATGGTCCCAGCCGGGATCGCCGGTGTTGAAGATCTTCAGCGTCTTGGAATCGAACTCTTTTAAATCTTCCGCAGCTGACCACAGAATTGCCTTGTTGCCCCCCTGAACCTTACCCTGGTTCAGGGCTGCATACGCCCGGTTAACGGTAAGCTCCGGGTTTTCCTTACAGGATGATGAAATGGACGCCCCGATGCTGACTGTCACGGGAACCCTGTCGGGCCTTATTTCGGTGCCAGCGATAACGGAACAGATCCGTTCAGCAACTTTAATGGTATTCTCGCCCCCCGTTTCGGGAAGAAGAACTCCGAACAGATCTTCCCTGAATCTGCCTATTATATCGCCGGGGCGCATCAATCCCTTTATGGTGGAAACAACTGTTTTCAGTGTTTTATCTCCTACCCTGTACCCGAAAAGCCTGTTGATTTCCCTCAATCCGTCCACATCCACGAGAAGCACCGAAAGGGGAGTAGCTATAGAATTATCATTATCATTCAGTGTAACCAACTGCTTCATCCATGAATAGCCGATGTCCGAACCGGTTAGTGTATCTATATATGCCATGGATTCTCGATCTCGGAGAAGAAGGGCCGTTCCTATCTGCCTGCACAGGCTTTCGGCGAAGAATTCTACCGTTCCGCTGATATTGTGAAAGGGCGAGCCCATTTCTATGAGCAGGTAGTTTCCACGATGGGAATGCAGAGAGTGCAGTTTTCTTTCCGTCCGGACAGGGATAACGGATTTTTCGGTAGGAATGATCAGGTACCTTCTGCTGCCGAAGGGGTTTTCTCCGAAATTGTCAATTGAGACTATCTCCTCCGGGAGCTTCAGAATTTTTTCCTCAACCTCAATACCGGGAAGTTTCAAACTGCCAGTACCATAAACCTCAATTATGCTCACATTGCAGCCTTTGACCTTAAGGGCGAGAATCCTGTCCGCTTTCACAAGAATACCAAGGGTTTCCAGGCTGGTGCTTATCTCCGAGCGGGAGGAGATTTTGCCTGATATTTTACCGATTTCCCTGAATGCATCCATGGGTTCGTCTTCAATTTTCTGCGCAAGTGAATCCCTGATATCCCTCAGTGTTCCTCCCGGACATCCCGCCGAAATTCTCAGATTTTCAAGACGCTGACGTGCGCCCGTTCTTTCCATGAATTCGTTTCTGGTATCCCCGGGAAACTGCTGTGCAATATGCTCGTCCAGCTCGACCAGCAGAAGGGATATCTCGACACGTTCCCTGAAATCCCTGTCAGGATTCAGCTTTATCCTGCAGCGGAGTACCAGCCATACAAGAAGAAGCCTGTCCAGCTGTCTGGCCAGTACCTGCGCTGACTGGAAGAAATCGTCTGCATGTCTGTCCTTTGTGGTAAGGATCCCGCTGATACAGAGTTCCCATGACATAAAGGGGTTCTCATGAAAACTACTGTAGGATGAATCAAGGGCAGCTGCAATAACCGAAGAAGCTTTATCGAAATGCCTGGCGAAAGCTTCCATGGCAAGAATCAACGCGAAAATCGTAGAATCGCTCCCGGGGGAAGCAAGAAGATAATCAGAAATTATCCCAGCCTCTCCCGCGGGGGAGGATCCTTCCAGAAGAGATCTCAGAAAACCATCGGTACCCGGCAAAAGAAGATCTCCTCCGACGATTGCCTTCTCATCCCTGCCAAGGAAACTCAGATAAACTTCACACCATGCCGTCAGGGGTTCATCCTCGAGCATATCTGATGAATCAATAATCTCGGCAACCTTTTCTGCAGCATCGAAGGCCTTCGAGAACTGCAAAGTTCTGACGTACATATCTACCATTTGATCAAGAGCGTACAGTCTATTAGAAATATTCCCTCTGGTTGAAGCTCTCCGCGAAACGCTCTGCATTATTGAGATGAGTTTTCTTACCGTGTAGCCTGGGCGTTCTTTCATTTCGAAAACAATTGTGTTCAGTATCTCCATGACAGCAAGCTGGTCATTCACGCTTTCAGCAAGCAACAGCGCTCGCTGGAGCACACTAATGGCAGCCTTTTTTCTACCGGAAGCAATCAGAACCTTTGCCCTGCACCATTCAAGAATCTGTTGTGTCTTAAGCGTAACAATCGGGATATGGGTCATGGCAGAAAGAATAGTTTTCTCAGCTGCGGCGTTCATCCTGAGTTCGGCAAAAGCAGCCGCAGCCGTGGCCAGTATCCTTACCATAATATCATTATCGCTTATCCCGGGCAGCCAGTCTATCACTATATCAATTACTGCTGCGGTCTCTTTCATTCCATCAAAATCTCTGGGAATTTCAGCCAATCCGCTCAATATCGCTGGTATCCAGTCTCCAGTATTCATCTCCATGCTCAGCTCCAGAGCTTCCTTCAAACGTTCCTCAGCCCGTGGCAGCCTGTTCTCCAGCAATTCAATTTCTCCCATCCGAGTCAGAGCCATTGCCTTCTCTAGATCCGTACTGAATAATGGGAAATAGTGTTCTACGAATTCAGCAGCAGTATTAAAGTCAAAATCTCTCAGTTTACGGGGTTCGAAGGCTGTAAGGACTTCCCCCGCTTCCTGTGCCGTCAGGCTACTTTCCCCGGGAAGCATTATCTCCCTGATGAAGTATGAA
Organism: Candidatus Aegiribacteria sp.; assembly: GCA_021108005.1. Taxonomy (NCBI): domain Bacteria; kingdom Pseudomonadati; genus Candidatus Aegiribacteria; species Candidatus Aegiribacteria sp. The sequence continues at coordinate 4,262 of JAIORS010000191.1, read as the reverse complement.
AGAAGCCTGAACTCACCATTTTCCTGAGCCTGCCGCATAGCTTCAAGCAGGAGGAATGCTCTGTCTCTGGGAGAAGATTTTCCTTTTTCAAGAACCGTCATTATCTCCGGGAGTGTTACCACGGGGGAAAAGAGAACATATTCAGACAGCTTTTCAAGCCATTTCTCGGAATCGGGTCTTTCTACATCGGATCCAGTTCTGACGGGAACAGTCCATCCATCAACATGGTGCTCCCTCTTCATGCATACGATCCCGGCTTTTTCAAGCTCTGCAAGCGTCTTCCGTACCTCGGTAATCTCAGTGTCTATAATGCTGGCTATAGCCCTGATGCTGAGGATTCCACTTATTTCATGCAGTAAGGATTTAATCATCCTTCCGGAGGATTCCGATGACTGTGTGTTCAATAACCCTCCAAACGTCTTGAGAATGTCAGGGGAACATATCTAACCACCGCGAATTTTTTTAGCTCATCAATTCCGGTTAGTTAACAATATTCAATATCCTGAGGAAACGTATCCCCCCCGAACACTTGTTTGAGCGTCCTGTCAAGGTTATCTTTCTGGCTCTCTGTAATATGATAATAAATGTTTTGGGAAATACGAAAGGACTATCAAGTGGCGTTATCTAAACGTTACAATGCAAAGGAATCGGAACCGCACTGGCAGAAATTCTGGGATGAGCGGGGTATCTTCAGATACAATAGTGATTCCGGCAAACCGATATACTCCATCGACACTCCCCCGCCCACCGTATCCGGCAAGATTCATATGGGGCATGTATTCAGCTATGTCCAGGCTGAGGTTATGGCCAGATACCACAGAATGAAGGGGATGGAGGTTTTTTATCCTTTCTGTTTCGATGATAACGGGCTTCCAAGCGAACGCTTCACCGAAGAGCAGAGAAATGTAAAAGCTCAGGACATGCCCAGAAGTCAGTTCGTCGAACTTTGCCTTGAAGTGACAAAAGAAGCTGAGGGAATGTTCCGTGATCTCTGGACTAGATTCGGTTTTTCATGCGATTGGGATCTTTTATATACAACAATAGACCCCTGGGTTCAGAGAATCAGCCAGAGGTCCTTCCTTGACCTCAACGAAAAGGGATTCGTTTACAGGAAGGAAGCACCCACTCTCTGGTGCCCCGGATGCCAGACAGCCGTGGCTCAGGCAGAAACCGAAGATAAAGAATTCGCGGCCGTTTTCCATGATCTCGAATTCAGACTTGCGGATGGAAGCGGCAGCATACCCATCGCGACAACAAGGCCGGAACTTCTTCCAGCATGCGTAGCCGTTTTTGTAAATCCGGCCGATCAAAGATTTTTCAACCTTATCGGAAAAAAGGCAGTTGTTCCAATATTCAACCAAGAAGTAGAAATAATGGGTGACCCGAAAGTCGATATGGAGAAGGGCACCGGGATTGTCATGTGCTGTACTTTCGGCGATACAACCGATATTGAGTGGTGGCAGGAGTACGACCTTGACCTGAGAATAGTGCTTGACAAAAGGGGTCATATGAACGCCCGGGCTGGTTTCCTCGAGGGAATGTACTGGAAGAAGGCACGTAAGATCCTTGTTGAAAAACTAATTGAAGAGGGCTTCAGGAAAGACGGCAAGGATATTGAGCATACCGTTAACGTTCACGAGCGGTGCGGTACTCCTCTTGAATACCTTGTCAACAGGCAGTGGTTCGTAAGAATCCTTGACCGAAAAGATGATCTCATCAGGTGCGGCAACAGGATTAACTGGTATCCACAGCATTTTAAAGTACGCTTCGACCACTGGGTGGAAAATCTGAAGTGGGACTGGTGCATCAGTAGACAGCGTTACTATGGGGTTCCATTCCCGGTATGGTACTGCGAGGAGTGCGGAGAACCGTCGTTCGCGAGGAAGAAGGACCTCCCGGTAGACCCTCTCGAGGACAGACCCGGAGAACCCTGTCCGAACTGCGCATGCACTTCATTCAAACCCGAATCTGATGTAATGGACACATGGGCAACAAGTTCCCTCACGCCCCAGATAAACGCCAAATGGGGAGAGAACGACGAGAGGAAAGGCTTCATGCCCATGAGTCTCAGGCCGCAGGCACATGACATTATTCGCACATGGGCTTTTTACACCATTACAAAGGCTTACCTGCATTCCGACAGTATTCCCTGGGAGAACGTCATGATGAGCGGGCATGCTCTCAATCCAAGCGGAGAGAAGATGTCAAAAAGCAAGGGCAACGTAGCGGGAGATCCTCTTATGGCACTTAAGCAGTATTCCGCCGATGAACTGCGCTACTGGTCATGCAGCTCTAAACTTGGCAGTGATGTCCTTTTCAGTCAGGAAGTGCTTGGTGATGGAAGACGCCTTGTAACGAAACTCTGGAATGCGATTAAATTTGCCGCGTCCAGGCTGGAAGATTACGATCCGGAACTTGAACCCGACCTGAAACCCTACGACAGGTGGATACTTTCCCGCTTCACAATCGCTGTCGGTATGGCTACTTCCGGGATGGAGAAGTACGAATATTCCGTGGCGATGGATAAAGCTGAATACTTTTTCTGGAAGACCCTGTGTGATAATTACCTTGAGATTGTTAAAAAGCGTCTTTACTCCGATGACGATACCTCGGGAAAACAATCGGCACAGTATGCCCTTCACCGTGTGCTTTACGGTACTCTAAGGCTTTTCGCCCCTGTATTGGTGCATGTAACGGAAGAACTTTACCAGGCAATCTTTAAAAAGTACGAGGGGTACGATAGTCTTCATCTGGCACCATGGCCTGATCCCGACTATATGGACGAAGAAGCTCTTAAACATGGTGACATGAGCCTTCAGATTATCGAGCGGGCAAGAAAATTCAAGAGCGAGCAGAAACTCAGCATGGCCGCTCCCGTCAAAGCTCTTGAGATAAAAGCAACGGTAAAAGACCTCAACGGACTCAAAAGTCTTCAGGATGATCTGATGAATGTCACGAGGGCGGAGAGTATTCTCTGGTCAGAAGGCGACAATCTTGTAGTAGAAGTAGTTCCCGAAGATGAGTGACGCCTTTCTGAAGCAATGGAGAATTCTGGAAATTCCAGGTCAATCAGATTTATTATCCGCTAGCCGAAACCGTTCAGATGACTTATAAATAGGATAATGAAAAAATAGCATACTAAGAGTAAAGAGGGTTGATTATGGAATTCCCAATTTTGCATGACCCCGGCAGCATCGAATTGCTACTCAATACAGTATACAAATCCAATCCACCAAAAGTGGTTGATCATGACTACCTTATCGGCCTTGGTTTCAAGCGGGAGGTAGATGAAGGACTCCTGAAACTTCTTCTTTTCCTGGGTTTCATCGATGATAACGGACAACCCTCCGTTCTATGGGATAAATCCCGTGATCCCGAGCAGGCTCCCATTATCCTTGGAAAAGCAGTGAAAGCGGCATATGGATCCCTTTTCGCTGAATACTCCAATGCCGAGGACCAGGAGGGCGCTGCGTTGATGGAGTTCTTCAGGAACAACACCAGTAGCTCAGATCCAGACGCGGCTTACATGATACTTACGTTCAAGGTTCTCTGCGATCTGTCAGAACTCCCCGCTGGGGACTTCATTCAAAAACCACCAAAACCGGTTAAAAAGGCTCCAGTATTTACTGAACCAGACAGTAGCCCTGTTATAAGGATATCCATAAACATCGACCTTGATGACAAATCAGACCCCGATCTGAGAAATCTTGCCATGAAGCTGCTTAAGAAACAGCTCGAACTTTAATTTCTTTCCGGTGTTATGAAATAGACACTTATTGAATCACTTTGAGAGGAGAATTTTCACAAATGAAAAAAGTAAAATGGTTCATACCATTTATCATCCTGACGGCTGTCGTGTTTTTGATCTCCTGCGGAGACGATGAAAGCCCGGCTGGCCCGGGCGAAAATCCTACCGCTTCCACCCTTTCGGCCACTTCGGACACCACAAATTCCGTTGCCGCATCCTGGACCATGTGCCCGGATAACAACTTCTCCGAATACAAACTTTACAGATCAACTTCCTCCGGGATCTCCGGCAACCCTCCTGCCAGTCCGGTCAGAACTACAACGAATATTTCCGACACAACCTACACCGACGCAGGTCTTGAGTGGGACCAAACCTACTACTACGCTGTACAGACAAAGAATACCGACAATAACACCGCCTGGAGCAACGAAGTACAGGTTGTTACCCCCGATTCCAGCAGCGGCGGAGATGTTTACACATGCTACCAGATCCAGGGTCAGCAGGCGGATTCACC
>JAIORS010000190.1 GCA_021108005.1 Candidatus Aegiribacteria sp. | reverse complement strand
ATGTATGTGTTTACGGGGCGATCTACTCCGATGATTCAAGAGGGATATCGGTTGTCAATGAGGCAGTATGCCGGGGATGCGGAAACTGTTTCGGGAGTTGTCCGTCGGGAGCTCTCAGAACAAAGCATTTCACCAATACCCAGCTTTACCGTGAAGTCGATGAGGCGCTCCGATGATTCGTGAAAGGATGAACCAATGACCGATACTGAGCGAAAGGGAGCGGTTCTACCGGTTGCGAAAGAACCCGGTGACACTGTTCTGGACTTCCTCAGGATGGCCATGACAAAGGAAGCAGCAGACGCTGTTATCCTTCCGATGAAAGTGCCGTCCGGCGATTCTTACGCATGGATACTGATGAATGACATTTCTCTGCTTGACGATGCGGTTCCGATAGTTCCCACAATGCCCGTGCAGGGAGCGAAAGCTCTGCGGAGCCTTACCCGCAAAGGTCCTGGGAATCTCAAAGTTATCGCTGTGATGAGGCCCTGCGAAATTAGAGCTGCCATGGAACTCTCAAAGCTCGGGCAGGTTCATTCTGAAAATCTCATCCTGGCCACTTACGATTGCCCCGGAGCGGTGCAGCTTCAGAAATATGTGGATGATCCCGCAGGCGGTGATGAGCGTTTCTCAGGAATGCTTAAGAAAGGCAATCCTGATGATTCCGCCAAATCTGTCTGCCACTATTGCGAGAACTTTTCCATTTTTGATTCAGACATACACTTCGGTTATCTGGGACTGTCTGAAAAGGAAGTACTCCTTGTCCCCGGAAGCGGGAAGGGAACAGAATTTCTTGAAGAACTTGGGCTGGACCTGAAGAAGGATCTTTCATCGTGGGAAAAAGGCATTGAAGAGATCAGAGCGGACAGGGTGAAGACGAGGAAAAACTCTTTTGAGGAAACAGAAATCCAGCTGCGTGACATAGACGGATTGCTGTCAGTATTCGCGAATTGCATCGGATGTCACAACTGTCAGAGCGCCTGTCCCATATGCTACTGCAGACTGTGCTATTTTGATTCGGAAACCGCGGAGCAGGATCCGGACGCGCTGATAACCGCTGCCGAAAAGCGAGGCGGTATTTCTCTTCCGGTGGACAGGATCATGTTCCATACGGGAAGGATGGCTC
>JAIORS010000189.1 GCA_021108005.1 Candidatus Aegiribacteria sp. | reverse complement strand
GTTGATATTCATCTGGTGCCGATTCTCCCATGGGCCAGCAGATCAATAAACGAACATTCTGAATAACCTGCACAAGTATCAGCTAAGCATGCTCCCGAGCATTTGTGTCAGGTTGATTCAGTGGTTAGAAATAAATTCCTAAAATTCAGTAACTCTATCACAATAGAGCTATACCAATATTTGCTTTTCTGTTCGCTTTCTTTTTGTTAAAAACGAAAATACTTATCAAAATAAAGAACAGAATACAAAGCCATGCAAATACATCTCCTACAACAGAATATACAGTGGATTCTCCCTTCATAGGTACATCGGAATAGAGAATAGCATCGTTCGAGGCATAATAATCCTGCGACGAAATCAGCTGTCCTCTATTAGTAAAGGAAGCGGACAATCCCTGCGATGCTGCACGTACCAAATGAAATCCTTGTTCGATTGCCCTGAAGGATGCAACGTACGTATGGTAGGGTGTAATGTCTTTCCAATCGTTTCCGGGAACTGTCATGATATCGATATGCATCGAATGAACCTGATGGAGAAGCGAAGGGAAATCCATGTCGAAACAGATGACAGATCCGATACGTCCGTATGGTGAATCGAAATACCGTATTATGCCATCGCCGTACGATCCTTCACCAGGAGTGGGTTTAGCCTTACAATATGTAAACAGAATTTCTCCTTGCGGTGAAATCCATGTAATCTTAGTCATCGGCAGTGTTTGAGAAGAATTGATCGGATAAACCAACATAGGAAGCCCAATGTAAATACTGTCTTTTATTGCTATCTCTTTTGCACGTTCAATAAATTCGCCTTCTTCGTTTGAAGTCAAATTGATGATACTCTCTGCTCCAAAAACAAGTTTTGCTCTCGAAAGTGCAGCAATGTGACAGTAGTCCAAAAATGAACTGTTGATTTGTTCATTGATAGAGTCCGGGGAATCATTATAAATACGCTGCTGCTCGTCTTTGGGAATATTGATAGACGCAATTCTCACCGTGTCTTCAGTAGTCTGTTGTGCTAAACGGATCTGTCCATAAAGAAGGATGGTGAGAACCGGCACTGCATACACCCACAAGGATTGGCGTAATACATGTTTGTCAAAGTCATGATCCCATAGCCAATTGATAACAGATGCAGTCCATAGGATGACAAATGTGACTCCCCAAATACCGGTTATGGAAAGCAATTGCAGGAAGGGGAGACACGACTGTGTATGCGCCAGCATTCCGTACGAACCTGAAGGATTTGTGGAAACCGTAATAAACTCCATGAGCACATAGACACAAGGAAATACTAACGTTGAAACAATTCCTTTCAATTGCTGGGAATATATCCGGTCGATGATAAATGTCAGGGCAGTGAAGATGCTCATCATCAACATCAGGATATAATAAAAGGGCCCGGAAATCGGCATCATGTCTTTCCAGATGAAAATATTGGAAACGAACCCGGCAATGACCAAGAATAGTAGTCCTTTGATCGGCTTATGGAATCTGAGAAACCGTATTATAAATATCGGGGCTATAAATGCAGCTATAGGCAGAATCCATCTGCCGTTAAAAAAGAATAGAAAGATAAAACCTAATAAGAAATAGAAATACGATGAATGAATTTTTGTTTTACTTGAGTTCTGCATTATGCTTCCTTAAGCTTACTATTTTTAAATTCTTTTTGTTGCTGGCTAACGCTTCGAATGAGCTGCTGTATCTGATGATACCATGCAGTCAGTTCGATTCGATTGTTATAACTCACTTATCTCTGATGCGCCACGTACTCATCCAGGAGAGTTCGGATCATTCTCTGGTACTGCGTGTTGTGAAGCTCAGCCT
>JAIORS010000188.1 GCA_021108005.1 Candidatus Aegiribacteria sp. | reverse complement strand
TCAAAGGGTTGAGCAATTATTTATGCCATACTTTCTCATTTTTCAAAAGAGATTCTTCATTAAACAAAATATGTGTGCGAAGCGTGGTGAATATATAACATCCTGAATCAACACGTAATAATTAAAAGCTGTCCCAAGTCTATCGGCGTAAAAAAGTTCTTGGCAAGTGTCCTTAATGTTGATAAAGTAATGCAAAATATGGTATTATTTGTTTCAATGTGCAATACTTTATCAAGAGGTCATTATGGCAGCCGCTTCCAGAATCAACGAACAACTCTCTATCCTCTTTACAAAGCAACCATGCTGGATGATCGAACCACTATCAGCCGAACTGAAATATTCCATTCCATCGGTTCGCCGATTCCTCACTGCGGTGGGATACTACAGCAGCTTCACTCACAACGGAAAGTGGTATACACTCTGCTCGATTCCCAGCTTCAATCGGGACGGACTTTGGTTCCACCAAGAGATAGGTTTTTCCCGTGCAGGCAGTTTAACCAAAACGTTGATCGTTCTCACTGCAAACAGCCCTGCGGGAGTAACTGCCGAACAATTAGGCGAAAAATTGTACTGCCGGTGTCATACTGTGCTGGTTCAGTTGCACAGGAGGAAAAAACTGCAGCGCCAGAAGACAGGACGCTCATTTATCTATCTCGCTGCCGATCCTCGTACTGCAGCCAGGCAACGCCGGGCTATATCTGTGCAAAGTGCACAGATACAACAATTACCAGCAGAAATTGCGGTCCTGGTTCTGGTGGAATTTATCCGCAATCCCAAAGCTGGTTTTGCACAGTTAGCCAAAACGATCAAACGCAGCAGGAAAGTCACCGTCGAGGTCGCACAGATAGAAAGACTTTTTCAGCAGTATGCTTTAAAAAAAACGATGTTAACTGCGGACCGGCCTCCTGGCGGGCATTAAAGTCCTGTCTGTGGCAGTTAGCACAGGAGGTCTTGCCGGCCGCGCTGTTTTCCAGGCCACCGGTTGTTCGATTTGTATCTGAAAGGACAGTGTGTCATTGTGGAGATCAGCTTGTTGTACAGAAAACACGTCATAAAACAGTCCTGAGCATGACAGGTCCGTTTGTTGCTCATGAGACGTTATTGCACTGTCCGTCCTGCTCCCGCATTTTCGGCTCTGACGCCTTGCTGCAACTGGTTCCGAAGTGGTGTAACGTCGGTTATGATGTTCTGGTTTACATAGGGCGGGCACTGTTTCAACGGTACCGCACTATCCAGGAAGTCAGCACTGAATTATATTCACGCAATGTGCATATCAGTAATTCTGAAATCAGTTACCTGGGATATAAGTTTATCTCCTGTCTTGCTACTTGTCATCAGCAGGCAACACCGAAAATTCGTCAATCAATGAGGCTCTCCGGCGGATATGTCCTCCATCTGGATGCAACCCACGATGGGAATGCACCGGCACTGATGACGGGCATGGACAGTCTGAGTGAAATTGTCCTGGGTAATGTGAAAATTCCAAGTGAGCATTCAGATCATATTGCACCTTTTCTGCAAAAATTACAAAAAGACTTTGGCGCTCCACAGGCTTGTGTTCATGACATGGGTAAAGGCATCTGCAAGGCAGTATCCGAAGTATTCCCCGGAACACCTGATTTTATCTGCCATTTTCATTTTCTGCGTGACATAGGTAAAGATTTCCTTGAACCAGCCTACAGCTCTCTGCGCTCGTGCCTGCGTAAACACAAAACAAGTCCCCGGCTCCATGCGCTGGCACGGGAAATAAAGCAACGGTTGAGCGGACAGGATTCTGCCCCTGAATTACTGGCAAAAGCTTTTCTCTCCGGTGAACTTCCTGAAAATACAGACCTGTTGCCATTGGCCTCTGCGTATTCCATGACACTTTGGATGTTGCAGAGCAAGCACAGCGGAGACGGTTATGGTTTTCCTTTTGACCGTCCGTTACTGGTCTTTTCCGAAAGACTTTTGGAGGGACAACAACATTTGCCGAAGCTATTGGCTTACTGTCCTGATACTGATAAAATCGGAAAACAATCCGTTATCAAACTGACACGGATTGTTTCAGACTTAATCAATGACATCCGGTTTCAACAAGGAGTTCAAGAACTGCACTGGCGTTGTGATGTTTTCGACAGTCTGCGCAAAGCTATGCGCATTGCTCTGCCAGACGGAAGAAATGGGTTGAATGATGACGGTACAGACGATGCCATATCCACCATTCGCGCAGGCGTTCAACGATTTCGCAGTAAACTCGATAACAATGCAAAATGGTCTGCTGATAAGCTATGCTGCACAATGGCAAAGCAGATTGACAAGTGGAATGAAAAGCTTTTCGCTGATCCTATTGAGGTAGATACTCCGCGAGGGACAGTCATTATCTATCCACAGCG
>JAIORS010000187.1 GCA_021108005.1 Candidatus Aegiribacteria sp. | reverse complement strand
ATCAGTCTTGTGAAACGCAGGGCCTCTCGAGATCGGAGTCGGATACCGCAGGACCACCCAGTAGGTAGATATGATAAATGTCACAATAGTGGTGACCTGTATCGTCATGGCTCCTTTATCTGAAAGAACGCCTGCTGATAAAGCTGAGAACGCCACTAAAAGAGAGAACTCGCTTGATTGTCCCAATCGAACACCCAGCTCTTTGCGTAAATCTGATGATTCACCTGTGCTTCGGAATGCCAGGCGGAAAACAGCGACCTTCAGCGGCACCAGAATCACACCGAAGGCGATTGCGGACAAAAGGAGATAGGAGTCGAGACGCAAATCCAATTTAGCTCCTACAGCAAAGAAAAACAGGATTAAAAAGAACTCTCGAAGTGGTTTCAGATGTTCGGCAATTGCTAATGCAATCTTGCAGGATGCAATAGAGAGCCCTGCAACAAAAGCTCCAAGCTCGTAAGAGAGACCAAGAATATGAGCAGTTTCCGCCCACAGCAGACACCACGCCAATGTTGCAAGGAAAGTATACTCCTGGATTACATCGAACTTCCTGAGTAAAGGTATCATTACGAACCGCACGCCAAGGAAAGCAAGCGTGCCGAGGATTACAAATTTCCCCGCAAGAAAAGCGAAGGTTACAAGTACATGATTACTCTTTTCTCCTGTAATGAACAGGATAACAAGAATGGCCAGCATGTCCTGAATCAGAAGGACACTGGTCATAACCTCACCTGTCCGTTTGTGATGGAGTGTATTCAATGGGATCAGTTTCAACCCGATAACCGTACTTGAGAACATCATGGCTGCTCCGATAATGATGGAACTCTGTATATCAAATCCGAGCAGCAATGCAAAAAGAAAGGACAGGCCTCCGAACAGCACTGACGTAGCAAACGTAAGAAGTGAAGTCTTTCGGAATAGTTTGATCAGCTTAACCGGCTGCAGGTTAAGGCCAATAAGAAAGAGCAGGAGTATAACGCCGATGTGAGAAATCTGTTCAATATGATCTGTTCTGCTGATAAGAGCGAATCCGCTTGGTCCTACTATTATACCGAGTGTGATATAGGCTACGATAATCGGCTGTTTTGCGTAAAGAAACAGCGTTCCGAGTATGGCTGCACCAACAGCTATCACGCTTAATTCGAATACAATACTTTCAAGATTCATGTTCTTATCATATTAAAAATATGCCATAGTAGAATATTCACGAATAGACCGCGCATTCTCGTTAACCTGCATAATTCATCAGCAATCGTATCGAAACGTCGCAAATGGACAAAAACAGGTTGAACCTGCCGATTCTAACGGCGGCAATCTGTCGCATGTTCCAGATCCGCCTGGTATCGGTGGATATGCGATTAGGTATTTCGGAAGATTCTATAATATGGGATCAAATCCCACCACCGGTCTGTCTCCAGTAAGATCGTTCAGGTTGTACGTATTGACGGGTTGTATTCCATCGAGGCCGTTCAGGATAAGGTGACCGTAGCTGTTAGTGGTGAAGTAAGGCTCAGACTTATCTGGAACCACAGTAAAGATCCTAGACAATGGAAGTTGTTGTGTATATAATAGGGACAACAACTACCAGCATTAAGGAGAGTTGCAGTGGAGCTGAATAGCTCGAACCTTGCAGCAGCACTAAATATGCTCGGAGAGCGACTGCGTCTTAAGGATACTCCCTCCGTGAGACTTGTCGCATGTGGAGGATCTGCACTGATAGCCATGGGGCTTGTTTTCAGGACCACAGATGATGTCGATGTTGTAGCACTCGTAGACGCCCATCAGCAATTGATCAGTCCTGCACCCTTTCCGGAATACCTGGAGGAGTCTATCAAAGAAGTCGCCATTTTGATGAACCTTTCAGAGGACTGGATGAATTACGATCCAAGCCGAGATTCAGGTGGACTATTCCAGAATGGATTGCCGGAAGGACTACTTGCCAGAGCGCACAGGAAGGACTACGGATCTCACTTGATTACTTACTTCATCGATCGCATAGATCAAATCCACTTCAAGGTCTTTGCCTCTGCAGACAGGCTTGGAGTTCATGTAGATGATCTTGTCTCGTTGAATCCTTCCAATCAGGAAATGGAGAACGCTGCTAGATGGTGCATGACACACGATCCATCCGAAGGGTTCAGGATGATTCTTATCTCGATGTATGAGCAGCTTGGATACAGCGATGTCGCCGAAAGACTGTAAACTCAGACTGCTGAATCGAATGCTTGACCTCGTCTGGTCGCAGTGGATCACACTGGGTATATCCGGCAATGCCCGTCTGGTCGAAAAATGGGTGCTGGACCCTGAAGCCCTGGTCCTCTTCACATGCACAGTCGGCAGGTATGAAGCACGCGTATTTGATTCGATGCTGGAGTGGTTGAACATCAACCAGCGATTCCTCAACATCCAGCGTCTTAAGACGATCAACCAGCGTGAGAATTTCGCAGGAAAGCAACTCCTTGCAGCCATTGCCCACCTTCTGATGAAGCCGGTCTCCAGGTCTAAGTGGGAGAGACTCAGCAAGGAGATACTCAACTATCCATTGAGGTCGGAACCGCTCTTCAGACTTAAGGACGGCGCTCCCCACCCTTGGCTTGGCGATTCGGATGATGCCTTCAGCAATGCGGGTTACATCAGACAGAAATTCAGACAACGCAATACAGTTATGCCGTTTAAACCAGAACTCTCCGCGAATCTGATACTGAAGCTCCGAGCTCTCTTCGGTTTAAATTCCAGATGCGAGGTTATCTCCTATCTATTAACGCACAAGGAAGCAAATCCTACAGAGATTGCTGCCGCAACCGGGTACTCATCGAAAACGATCTACAATGCCATCTCAGAGATGTATATGTCCGGGAAGTTGAACAAACGCGTTAGCGGCAGGGAATCACTGTACAGCCTCAGGGACAACTCATGGCAGATATTCCTCTGCCCGGCAGGTAGAACGGCAAACTGGATGGATTGGCCCAGGGCATTCAGGGCTCTCGAGATCATCTGGATGGCACTGGATAATCCCATCCTGGAGAATGAGCCAATTCAGACAATCGAAAACGAGCTGATATTAGCAATCCATAAGGTCTTACCACAGCTGCTTCAAACGGCTCCATCTAAAGTTATGCAACTTCAGAGAACTATAGATCTGCCCAGTCCGAGATTCGAGGAGCTCTGCAGCATACTGTGTGATCTGGTGGAATTCTATGAAACAGGCTGAACGAACAAGGAATAGATTTAATCAGGAGGTGTTAACGTACTGCATAAATACCGGTATCACTGCTGCTGGCGTAAACCATCCGTCCAGATACTGAAGGAGATAAGGTAATCCAGCCGTCACCGTTCGGAACAGCTTTCGCCGCCAGGAACTCGCTCCTTCCGGCGAAGCGGATGTCAAGGACAACGGTTCTTCGGGTAAGAGCCTCCTCCGTGCAAAGATCGAGGAGCTCGCCTCTGCTGACGACTCCGGGATTCACCAGGAACGCATTGAAATCGTAATATTCTCGAGGTAACCGGTCAAGCTTGGGAACAGATATTAATCATACGAAAGACGTGTTTTTTCATCCGTCAGAACATGCCTGGTAGTGTTATTCCACCATATGGAATTCCATGTATCAAGCTCCTGGTGCCTTAGATAGTAGTTCTGTGGTATCGGATGTGTGCCGCTGATCACATCCAGACCGCATGCTGTTTTTATGAACTCTGTAAACTGCCTGATCCGCGGGCATGGCGGATACCCGACCAGAAGCCCGGTAGCAAGATGAATTACATCCGCTCCGTTTTTCTTCATCTCAGCGGGAGAGTATTCCACGTTTCCTCCGGGGCATCCTCCACAACTTGTATAGCCTACTATTTCAACCTCTTGCCCCCTGTACAGTTCAAAGGCCCCTTCGCGGTTTCTAAGAGCCCTGAGACACTTTCCCCCGGCACAGGAACGGTAACGGTCACAGATGATGATTCCGATTTTCTTCATTAATCACACCTCAGTTCATACAGGATCGTCCATTTGAGAAATACGTAATATGCTGAAACAGTCGATGATACAAGCCCTGGTATTCCCTCCAGGAACCCTCCCCGAAGCAGATACGCTGAGAGGAATCTCCATGCAGGTCTGAAGAATATCTGTAATGGTCCCGACCTTCTGTCCTTACCGAACTCTTCCTGCGCCCAGATACTGCTGTACTGCAGCATTTTATCCATCTGATCATTCAGCGATGAATATGATCTGTGAATTACATGCCCATTTCTGAGATCTCCTATGGTTCCTCCGGTTATTTTTACGCTTTCATGAACGCCTGAACTGGGAAATACGGCGTGTCCATTTCTGAAAAGTCTTACATGACGCTCACCTGACCAGGGGCCATAGCGCATCAGTCTGCCCATATACTGAATTCTGAACGGCAGGTTGAATCCTGAATGAACGGTTTCGACCTCCACGATGGATGAGATGTCATCGGCCAGTTTCTCGTTCAGATATTCATCGGCATCCAGTGAAAGTACCCAGCGCCCTGAGGCCTGCTCGATGGCCCACTGTTTCTGAGTCGAAAAATCCTGGAATTCATGGAACAATACCTTCGCGCCGCAGCTCTTCGCTACTTCCGCTGTTGAGTCAGTGCTTCCTGAATCCACTACTATTATCTCGTCCGCAAAGGGGACACTTCCGATACAGCGCCCTAAGCTGTCCTCTTCGTTCAATGTGATAATTACAAGAGAAAGATTCATATTACCTTCCGGGGGAAAACATCAGAAGAGGATAATAAGTACATGATACATTACCTGCAACCTTGAAAGGAGTGTTCTTCGGCTGTCCGGGGTTGTATTCGTCCGGATATACGCAGAAAGCGCCCACCATTCACCTCCCGGCGGAAGGTGAAACGCCTGACAGCCCAGCCTCTCGTCAGGTGCTGTACTAATCATGATTCGTTCACCTATTGGCGAAGCATACATTCATGATTGGCTCACCATGATTCATGAGTAATGTATACGGATGTTTACATATCAGATCAAGAACAATCCTCAGAAAAGTATTCCTGATAAAACACCTGCTGAGGATAGGCCATACCGGAGTAGATCTTACCATCTCTGGAGACAGATACGGTACCTCCATACAGAATCTGATATTACTATTCTCCACAATCTGATAAGATGCGCTACCGCTTCCGGAACCGGCAAATGTGATCTGAGAATCTGTACAATAGAGAATGTCGCAGTAGAACAGTAAGAATTCCTCGATCCTTCTCCCATCGAGCGAGTAGAAACTCAAACTGCCCTGCATACCCGAAGGAAGCGTGTAACAGAGAGTCGGAGAAGAGGCAGGATTATTAACCCCTCCAAGACTGAGAAAAGTAGAAATACCACCTGATGACTGCTCTTCAATTCCTGTCTGACTATCGTATTTGATTGTTATGAAATCGCGATCTGCTGTTCGGAAAGAATGACCGATTACATAAAGTATCTCGAATTATCAATTGCTACACCGCGGCCTGCATCATCGCCAACATAATTGTAAGTTACATCCCACAGGGTATTGCCGCCGGCATCTAGGCTAGGCTTATCCGAAAATGGCTGAAAGCCGGGAAGACTTGCTATGGTCTTCAGGGCACTGTAAATTCATACTATCATCTGATGAAAGGGGTTATCCTGTCCGAGCATGAACTGACAATCTCACCGTTAGAAATAACCGATATCCTTGAAGAAAGTCTTGCCAGGTATACAGGGGAGGAAAGACTGCTGTCGGGAAGAACCCTGAGGTTGATGAAGGGGGAAAGACGCAGAGTCGCGGTTCTTTTTCTGGATCTGACAGATTATACCAGACTGAGCGAATCCCTGGACCATGAGATAGTTCATAGTCTCATCAGCCGAATAATGGGTTTTCTTTCCTCGGTGGTAAAATCCTTTGGAGGATACGTAGATAAATTCGAGGGGGACAGGCTCATGGCTCTTTTCGGCGCAAGAATATCGGCCGAGAATGACAGTGCAAGAGCTACAGGCTGTGCCCTCCGGATGCTTGATAGCCTGGAAGAAATCGGCCCCGTTTTTCCAGGCAGCAAAGGTATAGCGGCCAGGGTAGGCGTAGACTTCGGTTCGGTTACCGTAGCACCGGATCCCACTGACCATTTAACCGCTACTGGTGTTACGGTTAATCTGGCATCGCGCATCGAGGAAATAGCCATGCCAGGATCGATACTTGTTACGGAAAAGGTACGGCAGGAATGCGGAGAACTCTTCAGATTCACTGAACACGGAACGGTAGATATCCGTGGAATCATTTCTCCCGTTAAACTGTACATTCCCCTGGGCCCCGGAAGTATTCAGTATGAAAGGTGGCAAAGGGCCCGGAGGCTATCCGATGCTCCGATGGTTAACAGGATAAAGGAAAGCAGAATTCTCCTATCGGCTCTTCAGGATGCTTGCGTAGAAAAGGGAAAAACAGTTCTGATCAGGATAACAGGGGATGCGGGAATCGGAAAATCCAGATTGCTTCATAATTTCCTTAAGAGCGTTTATGACGTACAGGTTCTTCACGGCCATGCCAGTGCTTATGCTCAAACTCCTTTCTGGATATGGATAGATATTTTGAGAAAATACCTGAATGTCGAAAATGAGACATCGGAAGAAATTTCAAGGAAGGTAGTGAATTTCGCTGAAAACTGCAGTATCAAGGCCATTGGCGACAAGTTGAAACAGGTATCTCAGAACATTGCCGATCTGCTCTCACTGACCGGGACAGGTTCAATGGGTGAATCAACTGAAATAAGCCGAATCAAGACAGTAGCCATCAGACTGATGCTGGATGCCATAAGCTGCAAAGGTGTCATGATCCTTGCTCTGGAGGATATACACTGGATTGATGAACCCTCCATAAAAGTTCTTCGGCTTTTTCTTGAATCGAGGAGAATCTTCAACCCGATCATGGTCACAGCAACTGAAAGACCATCGGAGGAAACCTTCCATATAGAGGGGAATGACTGGACTGTAATTGCTCTTGAACCACTTGGCAGAGATGATATCTGCTCGATCTCTAGATTCATACTCTCCGATGAACAGAGCAGCAGATCATTCGAGAGTGATCTTGAAGACCTTATCACCAGAGGAGCAAAGGGAAATCCTTTCTATGCTGAAGAGCTGATTCTGGGGTTGATTGATTCAGGGGGGATTAAGTCCGATGGGAACAGACTGTGGGGGTTGTCCATAAAGGCAGACCAGGTGGGTATTCCATCTTCAGTGCAGTCACTGATACAAACTAGAATAGATAAGCTTCCCCGCGATGAGAGAAAGATGCTCCAGCTGGCATCGATCATCGGTGCTGATTTCAGAATACCCGTACTTGAGCGGGTACTTTCGGATCTGGAATTTGAAATTGACCTGAATAAAACTCTGGATTCTCTTATCAGCAAAGGTTTTCTTTTAGGGATTTATGACGACAGAATCTCCTTCAGGCACAATCTGGTTCAGACTTCGGCCTACAGCACTATGCTGAAACACAACAGGAGAATAATACACCGTTCCATCGCGCAGGCTGTGGGGATACTCTATCCAGAGGAAGCGTCCGTTCTGGCACCGATACTGTTCAACCACTGGAGAGCGGCGGGTGATGAACAGAAAACACTTGAATGGGCTTTGCGGGCTCTGGAGAGCACCAGGGCAAATGACCAGAATGAAGAAATCTTGCACATCGCGGAAACAATACTGGATCTTGCATCCGATCAATCCGATGAGAATAAGTGGCTTGCGAGCATGAATGCGCTTGAAGCGAAACATGGGGTTCTGAGCAGGTCAGGCAGGGTCTCAGAAGCTCTTGAAATAAACGATCAGATTCTTGAAAATGCCCGAAAGCGGGGTAATCCGCTTATTGAGGCGAAAGCTTTGAGGTCTAAGTGTATCCTGCTGCAGGATATGGGGAAAATGGATGAAATTGACAGCCTGTTCGAACTCGCCCTGAATAAAGCGGATAAGGCTAATGACGAATGGCTGAAGGGCCTTGTTTATGGTAATCTGGCTAACTACCTGTCCGATACGGGCAAGGTCAAGGAAGCACTTGAATATTATGAAAAGGCTCTCGCAATACATGTTAAGCATGACATGAGAACTAATATCGCAGTCACTTATTCGAACATAGGTAATTTACTGTCGAGGACAGGCAATACAGATAGAGCGCAAGCCAGTTACCGTCGCTCAATTGAAATCAGCAGGGAAGTGGGCAGCAGGTCCGGGCTTGGGTACGCTCTCAACGGTTATGCTATCGCTAAAGCAATAAAGGGAGAGTTGAAAGAAGCCGGTAAGTTGTTTGAAGAAGCACTCGAGTGCCAGATCGATATCGGCAACAAGGCACCTCAGTCTTGCATACTCGATAATCTGGGAATTCTTGCAAGGATGCAGAATGAGTACGACCGCTCCCTTGCCTACAGGTTAAGGGCCCTCGATCTTGCCCGTGAAACTGTCAATAAAAAATCTGAATGTATCGTGTTGCTTAATATCGGGAATCTTCACAGACTGATGGGACATCCTGAGAAGGCACTGGAATTATGCAGAGAGTCCTGTAAGATCGCCGTTCAGATAAACGATCCCATGAGCCAGTGCCATTCCCTCAGCATTGAAAGCATGGCGGAGATGGAGATGGGTAATACGGAATCGGCCCTCAGACTTTTTGCTGAAGCGGCGAGGTTGGTGGAGGAGAATGATATGAAACCGGGAATGGTTGAGGATTTCGATGAACTGATGGAGAAACTTCGCTCGGAAAATATCAAACACAGGCCGCCATCAAATTATAATAGCCATCATGATACGCAGCGTTCCGTTGAGTAAAAGCTATCCGCTCCAATGAAAAGGGAGCCCCTGAGATGTATTCGCTCAGAGTCTTTCGACCGTTTGTATCATCAGCTTTTATGGGCTTGCCGCAGTGAATGTTGTAGCCGCTGTGCTTCCATGAGTTCATGTTCTCCACCAGTTCCTCTGAGATCATGCCCTCTTCGAGAAGCATTTTAAAGACAAGACCGGCAAAAGTTTTTCAATCCCCTTGATGTCTATGGTGTCTATTTCAGGTATGGGATAGCAATTACCTTCCCTGTCCCAGCAGGTGTCAGTAATCAGGGCATGCACATATACTGGCAGGAGTAGTGTGTTATGGTCATAATGTCTATAATACTTGACATAATGTCTATGATTGGCTACATTACTGGAGAAGGGAGTTGAAATGAAACTGAAGAACAGGCTTCGGGTTCTCCGCGCGGAGAAGGAGATCAGTCAGAACGATCTTGCGGAAGAAGTAGGTCTCAGCAGGCAGACGATAAATTCAATTGAACGGGGAAAATTCAATCCTTCGATTATTACAGCATTGAAAATTGCAGATTATTTTGCTGTACGTGTCGATGAGGTGTTTCAGCTGGAAGAGGATGAGTAACATGAAATCGATAAAGGGAAACTACATTTTGTGGTCTGCAGTTCACCTCACTGCAGGCATTTTGTTTACTGTACTCAGCATATTCTGGAAAGTCGAAATTGCATTCATTCTGGTTGTATGTCTTTTACCCCTGGCTGTTTTCAATGTATGGTTCAATCAAGGTCACAAGACAGATGAAAGGGAGAAATATCTTCTTTTGAAAGTATTTTCCCGTTCGGGATCTTTTACTCTGGTATTTCTTACCTATGTCTTCATGAGTGGAAAAGCTGATATTAATTATGTTCTTTATGCACTGTGGAGCTTCGCACTGATATTGAGAGGCGGATTCGGATTGTACTACTTCATCAGGGAATAGTCTGTTCAGGGAATGTTTTCCATAGATGGATGTACATGTATATATGGAAATACAAGGAGGTGTCTGATGATTCCGCTTTTCTTTTTTGCAGTTACGGATACTATTGCCGTCGAAATCGATTTTGAGACTGTTTATGTACACGAATGGGGTGTGGTCGAATTTGATGCGGGATTCCCCGCTGCAAGCGGCGCGAAGTGGGGATACCTTGACGATCATGGCACTCTTGCGCCTTACACCGAGTATGAGGTGGAAGCGCCCGTGGTATGGTTCCATGGAGCACAATGCACCGGTACTTTTACTGTAAGGGTTAACGAAGGATACTTCACTACTCTGCTTCCTCAGCCTGATTCACTCCTGCAGGAGGAGGGTGAGAGAAGAGCTTCTCCGGAGAGCTTCGGCAGCCAGACTGGAATCTGGCAGGATGTCAGACTGACGTGTGTCGTTCCCGAAAATGAGGAGAGCCTGCCGATAGCGTACGACGCTGATGGATTCAGCTGGGCCACCCCATTCTGGCGTGATGTTCCGGCTAACTATGTTACCGTGCCGGGCGCTTCCTACCAGGATAGGTTCCTATACTACGAATGCACAGCAAACACGCTTGGTGAATACACTGGTGATTATTCCGATGGAAGAATTACATACGGTTATCATGGAGTTGCCCTGGTGTTTCAGGAGGAAGATGGAGAGGCCGTAGCCAGAATGGCGGATGTCGAAGAGACTGTGATCGTTCATGATGGAGCACTGTCAAATAGTGATGTACTTGAGGTCATCTGCGGCTGGAGCGGCAACAGGTTGAAAAGTCAGGAGATAGAGGCCCTCTGGAAAACATGGGAACCTGCGCTTCGTCAGCGGTGCATACAGCTGGGTCAGGATGTGATGATGTTCCCTCTGAGCCCCTGGCAGGTGGAATCCATAAGCACAATCCGTTTTGATCCGGATGGCGGGAATCCTGTTGAGTACGCAAGATTATTCCTCGGGCTGGGAGCGGTGGAGCTATAAACTGAAGGGCTGGTACAGCACTTCAGATCATTCAGTATAAGGTGTCTGAGGCTCTGAAGGAACCCTCCCGTTAGCCAGAAGAGGGATTCTTCATTGACGGCGGAGTAGCTTGAGTAGTATGGTCAGTTTTGGGAAGCGAAATTGGATGATACTGGGTCGGATTTGCTGTTTCGGGTGATTTTAACGGAACAGTAAAAACGAAAACTATGTAGCAGGAAGAGGCAACAAATGAATTACAGAAAGACTCACAAACAACAAGTTAGTTTCATAATATTCCTTTTATTCCTCCTGTCAGGATGGCAAACACAAGTTTTGTCTCAAGGGATAATTATTGATCACGGATGTACGGATATTACTCTAATTCCCGAATTTGCGATAAATCAGGCAAAATCAAATCTTCATATTGCATATGGACACACATCACATGGAAGTCAACTTACAACCGGGATGAATGGTTTAGTTGGTTTCGCAAATGGCGGCGGATTAGGGCTCTCCCTACCGAATGATATTTTCGAATGGAACAACGGTGGATCCGGAGGTGCTCTGGATTTACATGATTATGCGATGAGTGGTGATTGTGGATATTACCCGGCTTGGTACAACAATACGGTTGCTTATCTGAACAATCCTGCTAATTCAGATGTAAATGTGATTATCTGGTCCTGGTGTGGACAGGCCGCATCTCGAACCGAACAGGAAATGATTGATACTTACCTGAATCCGATGACAGCACTTGAGAGCCTATATCCCAATGTTACATTTGTTTATATGACAGGGCATGCTAATGCTACTGGAGAAACTGGTAATCTTCACTTGCGAAATCAACAAATCAGAAATTACTGTATAACTAATAATAAAGTGTTATACGATTTTTATGATATTGAATGCTATGATCCGGATGGTAGCTATTTTGGTGATAGATATGTGGACGATGATTGCTCTTATACCGGTGGGAACTGGGCAATTGAATGGCAAAGCACTCATGTAGAAGGAGTGGATTGGTATAACTGCTCCGCTGCACACACACAACCCTTGAATGCTAACCGTAAAGCTTATGCTGCCTGGTGGTTATGGGCAATTTTGGGAGGTTGGCAGGGTACAGGCATCACCGAGCAGGAAATCATGTACGATTACAGTATGGACATTTCATTTGTGAATCCTTCAATCGAGACCGCAAGCATATCATGCTCGGTTTCCGAGCAACTTAACGTGATAATAGATGTCTATTCGTGTAACGGCAGGCTTGTTACAACGCCTTTCAATGGTGAAATGAATGCAGGTGACCACGAGTTAGTTCTTGATAACCTTCAGCCCGGCATGTATCTGGTGGTCATGAGATCGAACGATCTTAGTGTTTCAGACAGACTGATCATCCTGCGGTAATGTTCCTTCCGGCACCTCTCCGGTGTAATGAGTCTTGAGCGGAAGTACGGTATCGAGAAATTGGAAGAATCCGTAAGGGGGAGTGCAACCTCAGGCTAACCGGTATTCCAGCTTTAACACATGCTTTTCGAAATAGATCTACTATATCCCGAGACGGACAGCCTCTTCAGGTTCCTGATCTCTGAGGAGTTCATAGTCGGCATACTGTGTGAGAATGTTCATTTGTGAAATCTCATTTGCCAGAGAGTTATCCTGCTCTCTGTAGTGAATGATTGCATCGTTAACTGAATTGAATAAATCCGTATCAAGATTGTAGAACCTGCTATGTATGGTTTGGTTAATGACCTGTTTCTGACCTTCGGTCATTCCTTCCCTGATAGCTCCCAGTTCGACGAACTGGCTGATGTAGTCTTCCTTCATGGCTGTGAGTTCAGGCAAGAGCTCCTCAGCAGACAATCCCTGGTTTACCAGGTCGTTCAAATTGGTATACATCTCTTCATAAATATCCGCGATTGTGTTTCCAAGATCCTCGGGATCGGTTATTTCTTCAAACTGGTCAGAAGTTTCATCAGTTCCCTCAGCAGTTTCCCCGCCACACCCTGCTGCAAGCATTATTGAAAGAAAGATAATAGCTGTTAACGACCATTTCATATGTGTCTCCCTTTTGAAAGTGTAATTCATAGTGCATCAGTATTGAATGCCTGGCAATATCTCCAGAGCGGATCAAGATGTCAAATTGTTCCTCAGTATGATACTGCAGAGATGAAACAAAATCCAGTTTCTCATGCTCCAGACGCAGAAGACAGATGCGGGCAACTCTTCTCAAGAAAGTTTGGAACATCGATGCCATGAAGTGTCCGAAGTGCGGAGGACAGATCCCTTGCATGATAAGATCATATCCCCTATTTTTTAAAGTGGCATCGCCCGGGTTTTGAGTATCCGATTATTTACATGAAAGCGTTTACGAATGAAAAAAACTGAATACGCCGAATTTCTCCGGTCAAGGAACATGGATGATGAGTCAATAAATTCCGCTATCGAAAACGTGACACATTTCGAGGAATACCTTGCTCTCTCAGGCATAGATATCGATACGGTTCCCGTGTCTTCCGCTGAAAGGTATTTCTCAGCATTGATAGCTGACGGAGAAAACACCATGAAGATGTTTCTGGATCTCGCCAGGTATTTCTACATAACCGGACAGAGTGATGTGTATATCTATATAGTTTCTACTATCAGCGGCAGGGAAGTGCTTGAATCCATATCCGAGAAACTCGCATTAAAGACTGATCCTGATTGCAGGGATCAGGTGTTTGAGTGTCTGGAGGCTCCGCCTTTGGGTTCACCTCCGGACAGCTATCCAGAGAATACATGTCAGCTTGTGAAAAGACTTATGGAACTGGGCCGGGAAACCTGCCATGATGTACTGGCCGACAATCATCATGGAATACCACGTGACAGCTTCCAGAAGTATACAAAATGGTTTGAGGAATCCAGTTCCATAGATGGTTTTCTCAAAAGACTTCACTCGGATAAAATCAGAATTCTCCAGCAACACCTTGATGAAGGAAAAATATGGTTCGAGCAGGTAATTACCTCCGATGTCATTGACCTGGTTAAAGGCAACCAGGAAATACTGTCAGCAGTCCGTAAAGGAGAATACCTTTATATTACCAAAATCCCGTATTCCCCAAAGTATTGGCTGAATGAGAAGGACAGCCTCATGAAACGGTACTACGCCTGTCACTGCCCTCTCGCCAGGGAAGCAATTATCATGAACGACACTGAAATACCAATGGACTGGTGTTACTGCAGCGGGGGCTTCGCGAAATTGATGTTCGATGTTGTATTCGGTGAACCCACTGAGGTGGAAGTGCTTAAGAGCGTTCTGGCTGGAGACGATATATGCAGGTTCAGAATCAAGTTGCCTGATAAGCTGATACAGGAAGTTCACTCTTCCGGTTGATATTTAACAAGCATTTCTGCTATTCCCGGTATTTCCGTTCCATATATGTACTCATAAGAAGCATGGTCCAGGAAAGATCAAAACGATAATCGGAAACTGAGACCTGAGTCCAGTCAATGACGAAATTCTTGCCGTCATCACGGATTATGACATTTCCGGGATGGAAATCCAGATGAACCGGGCAGGGTTTTCCGCATGGAACCAGATCGCGTCTTTCCTCCAGCCATTTCATAGCGGATTTAAAACCTGCTGCTGTATCGATTGATTTCAGAAAAAACCTTCCCATATCAAGATATTCGTCTATGAAGCTCCATGGATCATTGAATCTCCCGGTATCTTCCTCCTCGAGAATACGCCAGTCAAGTGAATGTAATCCAGCTTCAAGTTCACAGAATTCCGAAAGGATCTCCATCTGACGTTCCATTGAAGATGAAGAAAGTACTTTCCACATTCCCTGCCCGGCAATTCTGAGTTACAGTATATCAGTCCTCATCGGGAGTGTATCCGAAGAAATCCCCCAGCATGTTCATTCCAGCCTCTTAGGTTTCATAACAAATTCCATCCTTTTGTAGATTAAGTTACTATCCAGGCTGATCCGGTTTTCAACCGTAAGATATTATTCAGCGTCCAGTACTTCTCTCACTTTGGAAGCCAGATCCTGTATCGAGAAGGGTTTCTGTATGAAATTAACGCCATCATCGAGCACCCGCCGATGGGCGATTACATTGGCAGTATAACCGGACATGAACAGACACTTTATATCCGGGCAAATGGATGCCAGTTTATTAGCCAGGTCACGGCCGTTCATCTCCGGCATGATCACATCGGTCATAAGCAGATGAATCTCGCTGTTATATTCCCTGGCCAGGCGGAGGGCCACACCCGGAGTATCGGCATCAAGTACTGTGTAACCCTGACGTTTGAGCATTTTAGTGGCCATTTCCAGAATCGCCGGTTCGTCTTCCGCCAGCAGGATAGTTTCATGACCTTGACTGATCGGTTCCTCCGGACATTCATCCTGTATTTGCACTGTCTTTCCCGCATATCGAGGCAGATAGATATTGAAGGTGGTCCCTTTGCCCGGTTCGCTGTAGATGTTGATGAAGCCGTCGTTTTGCTTGACTATGCCATAGACCGTGGCAAGCCCTAGGCCGGTGCCCTGGCCCACTTCCTTGGTTGTGAAAAAAGGTTCGAAAATATTATCCTGTATCTCTTTATCCATGCCGCAACCGTCATCACTGACAGCCAGGAGTACATATTCACCTGGGACAAATCCTGGATGTTCCCGGCAATAATCCTCATCGAAAGCAGCCTTTCCTGTTTCGATAGTCATCTTGCCCACTCCCGAGATTGCGTCACTGCCATTTGCACAAAGATTAACCAGAATCTGATCGAACTGCGTCGGGTCAACCTTGATTCTCAACAGATCTGCAAATGGCTGCCAAGATAAATTGATATCCTCACCGATAAGCCTGCACAGCATCTTGAGCATGCCCTCCACTGTTTCGTTCAGATCGAGTACCCTTGGCGATATAGTCTGTCTGCGGGCAAAGGCCAGTAATTGCCGGGTTAGATCGGCGGAACGGTCAGCGGCCTTGCGGATCTCCTGCAGGGCGGTATAGAACGGCTGGGACGGGTCTAACTTGTCAAGGGACATTTCCGTATAACCAAGGATCACTCCAAGCATGTTGTTGAAATCATGAGCAACACCACCCGCCAGACGGCCCACTGATTCCATCTTCTGGGCATGACGGAACTGATCCTCCATCTGAGCCCTTTCCTCCTCGGCCTGTTTACGCTCAGTGATGTCAACAATGATCCCTCTCAAACCAACAGGTATGTTGTCTTTGAGAATTGCACTTGAGTAGATTAATATTGGAAACGTGCTTCCATCTTTTCTCAGGACAGTATACTCGGGATTTCCAACATCCTTTCCGTACAATACTTTTTCTATATTTTCTTTCGCTCTGTTTCTGTCGGAAGGGATTAATGTCTGCATTACATTAATTCCTTTTTCATATTCCTCTTGAGAATATCCAAAAGAATCAAATGCCTGTTTATTTATATAAGTAAGGTTTCCTTCAGTATCAATCTCATAGACGATCTGTGGTAGAAGATTTGTCATATCTCTGAATTTTTGTTCGCTTTCGCGTAACTGTTCTTCTGTGTTCTTTCTCCAGGTAATATCGTGATATTGAGATAATAAATGCATTGGTTTGCCTTCTTCATCCGGAATGCTTGAACAAATCATCTCAGTTGGTAACGTGGAGCCGTCGCTTCGTTTAACAGTAACCTCGCCTCTCCATTTTCCTTCAGATAGAATAATTGGAATAATTTCCTCGTTTAATTTTCTTACGCCTTCTTCATCGCTGAACAAAAAGATCGAATTTCCAACTATCAAGCTGTCATTCTTATAACCGCCAAGTTTAAGAAGTCCCTCGTTTACGTACTCTATATTTCCCTGCATATCAGTTATAACAACTGCTTCGGGAGATGTTTCCACAACTTCGGACAGCTTTCGTATTTCTTTTTCTGACTTCTTGCGTTCGGTGATGTCTCTGGTTGTACCCTGAAGGCCGATAAGCTTGCCCTGAAAGTTGAGAAGTGTTTTGCTGGTAATTTCTACATCCACTTCTTCATTATTGCTATTAAGCATTCTGGTCTCGAATGTAATGTGATTAAATGTCTTGTAGTTCTTCAATGCCTTTACAGCCAGTACACTGACTTTTAAATATTCTTTCTTCTTGAAATACAAACTTAATTTTGTACCGATCAAATGTTCCGGTTTATACCCCAGTATTGCCTCTACTGAAGGACTCAAATATGTAAATCTCAGCCTGGTATCCAGCATCCAGATACAGTCAAATGAATTTTCTGTAAGCAATCGGAATTTCTCTTCACTCTCGCGCAAGGCTTCTTCCGCATGTTTGCGATCTGTGATGTCTTCCTGCATTGATACAACATTTGTCAGCTTACCTTCATGATCAAATACTGGAAATAACTTAACTTTAATATAGAGTTTCCTATTATCGTAAGGTGAAATGAATTCGATCTCTTGAACATCTATTTCATTCCCTTTAAGTGCTTCCTTGATATACTTGTCTACGCCATACTTGATATTCTGAGGTACTGTAACCGCATTTGACCCGAGAATCAAATCTTTGTCCGGGACAGCATAAAATTCCAGGAATGCTTCGTTAACTACCAAACAAATCCCCTTGTTATCCAGAACGAACGTTGGTAGCGGCGATTGCTGAACGAGACGTTCAAGAAACTCGCTTTTTGTTTCTATTTCGCGTTCTACGCGTTTGCGTTCAGTAATGTCGCGAATAATCGCCAGAATATGCGGCTCGCTCTCATATTCGAATGTGTTTCCTCTGACTTCTATGTTAAAAGTGGATCCATCCTTGCGGATTTCTACAGATTCAGCAGCAAAGGGTTTTCCCGAAGGAGTTTCTTCAACGAATTTCCTGAAAAGATACTGACAATCCGGATGAACGAAATCCTTACCGGATAATCCTATCATCTCCTCGTAAGGATACCCGTACATCTCGCAGGCAGCTGGATTTGCTTCCCTGACAACACCTTTCAAATCAAATATAAGAAAAGCATCGTTTGATGCTTCAAATATTCTGCGATATGGAGCTTTTTGCTTCAAACGATATTGTCCTCTTTTCTCCCTCTTGGTAGAATTCCCGTGAATCGTGATTCATTGTGAATCTCTCCTTTTAAATCCAGTACTCTACAGAACTGGCTGAGAACCCTACTCCACAATAGTAATCATCATGATCAAACAAAGTATCATAAAAAACAATAGGACAATGGATTATCCTTAATCCCATTTCCTGCTCAATAAGCAGCCAATTCGTCTCAGAATACCTCCGATTTCTGACTGAAACAGAGCATACTACCCGAAAAACACGCCGTCAATGAAATGATCAATCTACAATCCCTCCAAGTCAAATCCCCCGCATGATGAAGTGTAAATGCATTGATCTTAGAGTTGCTGTGAACCGCTGCCTATCATAACCCGGTACAGATTAGGTAAGGGCTGTCTGGCACACAACATTTCAGAACAGCTGGTCGCTGCTATTCGTAACCCTGGTAAGACACCGACTCGGGCAGTTCAGTTCAAGAGACTAAGGACGGAGGCTTCATCATCGTGCGGAGCCTGCTAAAGCCACGGATAAAGCGAAGATCCTGACGAGAATAGCAGTGCGGAAAGCCCGGCTGCGCAGTTCGGTTAAAAAGACTAATGATTATAGAGTACAGTCAAACATATATTAGTCGTGTCATTACCATTCGGAGATATGTTTAATATCTGCCCATGTGGCGTTGTCGAGAGCCAGGCTATCACCTATTGCAGTAATGGTAAGGCCATATATTCGCCAGTCAACAGAAAGAGAACCAACATCGATGCATGAACCATAGCCATAGAAACGGATACCGATCCATTCCCCTCCGGAAATCCAATCGGGAGACGCATTGATTGTCGCGGTTTCGTTAATTGTTCCCTCATATGATAGTGACCTGCTCCATATTTCAATCCATGTAGAACCAGATGCTTTCATCAGGATATTGAAATTTGCATTTCCTTCTGACACTTGTGCAAGGAGGTAATATGGTATTGTAACAATAATGGAGTCCGTTCCATCCGGAATGAAGTAGACGAGCTCGGTGCTTGAATTAGTAGTGAGCATATCTGCATCCCACCATGTATCCGGCCAGGAAGAATTGGTTACAGCTCCATATGGACCGAATTCCCAACTTGAATTAGCATACCAGTTATTAGGCAACTCGTTGAAATCAGTTTGAAAAATAACAGCATCGGAAAACACAGGGAAAATTATCGAT
>JAIORS010000186.1 GCA_021108005.1 Candidatus Aegiribacteria sp. | reverse complement strand
ATGATTTCTTTCCCAGATCGGTGATGCCCAGATTCATTGTAAAGAAGAATAAAGACATAAAAGATGAATTACGATGGAGAACTGGCGTAGTTCTGGAGGATACTGCGTTTAAGTCCATCGCCGTAATCAAATCAGATGACGATGCCAAAAGTATATATATCTATGTAGATGGCGTACAGAAAAGGGATTATTTTTCAGCGATCCTATCTACCCTCAGAGAGATAAACAGAAGCTTTGAAAAACTAAAATTTATTGAAAAAGTTCCTATGCCGGATAATCCTGAAATCACGTCGGGTTACGAACATTTGATCAGATTGGAGGGACTAGGGGTCGAAGAATACCTGCCTGAGGGGTCAGAGAACGTATATAATGTAAAAGATTTGTTAGGTACCATATACTCTGAAAATAAGACTGAAGCAGAGATTCTACAGTTTTTGAGAGAACTCAAAGGAAAATCAGATACTGAAGAGACGTTGCTGGAAAAGGCAAAGGATAGCGTCATATTACAGCCAAATTTCATGGGAGTTGGGGTAGACATTAAGAAATTGATTGGGAAATTAGTCCATAAGTAACTACTCCGATATGCTGATTGGTCTCCCGATTGCGATCCGGTACTCTCTGGCAAGAACAATAACCGCGGAATACGGTCTGCGAAAGCATGCGGCGAAGCCAGTATCGCCGAAGGCAGGATGCAGAGGCACGCTAAAAGCATTTAACCATTTATTTTCCCTCCGCGCCCCTGTCGAGTAGAGCCCATACCCATAGCGCACCTCTTGTTAGGAGTAATAGTCCTGAGGTTACTATTAAACCCCCCTTTAGAACCGGACGTGAAGATTTCCCATATCCGGCTTCCGAAGCACACCCCCTACACGGGTTCAGGTTGTATAGCGAATGATATATCTTCGAGTCTTTTGGAAGTGGATTAAATAGGATGAAACAGAGAAACTGAGTCTATTTGTAGCTTTTCCTCTGGCTACGCATATTTACCCATTTGAAGGCGAGTCTCACGACCTGCTGGTGGAAGTTCTTAATTCTAAAATCCCGGGTGGTTTCCTCACACAAACTTAGTCCTTCCTTTTCATCAAAACTCACAAAAAAACTCAGTACAGAATAAAAGTTATATACCTTCTCCCACATATAGCCAGAGCATGGATGGAGAAAACGAATTCCATGAACAATTCGACGCGCTATTCAGGACAAAGAATGAGTTAAACAATTTCAATTTCGATTCTTACAATTGGGGATGTCTGCGATACATACTGGAGCTCTGGATATTTCTTGGCAGACGGCACAAACATGGAATACGGTCGATTGGCCGTTTTTTTGGCGATGTTCTCATCTGGCTCACTGCAAAGGAAGAGCTCAGGAGGTACGACGGGCGAGACTATACTGCTGCATCGATGATCACATTTTTTCTCTTCGTAAAACTGGCGAGAATGAAGATAGAAGAAGCGCTTGCTTTTCTTTCCTCAAACAAGTCGTGGATGAAGCGGATAGGTTTTGAGAATGTGCCAGCAAAAGGGACTGTAACAAAGTTCAGAGAACGAATGGGTTGCGATTTCAACCGCTTTTTCGAGGAATTAATCTCTTACATTATTGGCAACACAGACTTTGGGGATCTAACGAGATTTCGCGTCGTGTTGTTCACAAAATGTTATTTTGGGAACGGTCGTCTTCCGCGAATCAGTAGATCAATAGAATTAAATAAGTTAACACGATTTAATGGTGAAATACAGCGAACCGCGACTAAATGGGCTGGATTTGACCTCATGCTCTACGTTCTCTATGGTTTGGGCATCGTTAACATTCTGGAAGACATGAATGTGGAAAAGAGGGATAATTGCGTCTTCACACCGCTGCAAATCAGTATTTCATTCATCGTCAAGGCAATACTGGGCTTTAAGAACGCGTACGGTGTGGATGAAGAACTGGAAGATGATCTCTTCTTGCAGATGGTATGCACGCTTGACGGGGACAGAACACCGAGTAAAAGCACGCTTGAAGAAGATATTAGGCGATACAAGGAGGAAGAACTGCAAAAAGCATATCAAACAATCATTCAGTGGATGGGAATACTCGGATTCGTGACTGGTGAGATCGTTGCGTGTGATAGCACTAAATTATATGTGGATGGCGATACTTACGAGAATTCTGGCGAGGTCTACGATTATATCAAGAAAGAGACTGCGAACGGCTACAAACTGTTCGTGATATATGATGTTGTGCATCGAATACCGATTTACTTTGAGGTGCACCCCATGAATGACGCAGATGGACCCAAATTAACGAAAATGATTGAGAAGTCGATGGAAATTACCGGGAGAAGAATAAAAAGGATATACGTCGATCGTGGATTTTACGATGAAACGAACTTCGAATGGTTGGGGAAGGAAAAGAAAGGAAAAAAGAAGATAGAGTTCGTCACAATGGGAAAGAGGGGGACTTATTTATTTAAAGAGGCTACCGAACTTGAAGACGATAAATTCAGGGAAGTAACGCTGGAAACAAACGAATACGAGCCAAAAACCGCCAACGGAAAGACTTCAAAGCGGAAACGAGATGCGAAAAAAGAGCCAGTGAAGATTGCGGACTGCATGTCTTCGTTTTCAGACGGATCTCCGGTACGAGTGGTTGTGGTGAAGAAAAAAATGCAATTATCAAAGAACGATAAGCTTCTCCTACTTCTGGAAGAGCATCCAGGGTTATACGCCGCGCGAGAACTGCTTGATTTGTATGAACAAAAATATGGGGAGGCATTTAGTAAATCCAAGAAACCTGCAGCTTCCATAACCAGAGTTCTGAACAGAATATCAATGATCGAAGTTGTCGGCAGTGGTAGAGGGAAAAAATATAAAATAGATGGTTACAAGGCAAATATAGAGGTGATAGGGAAAAACAAGAAGGAAACACTGCATATCTGGCTGACAAATGTCTTCGATACGTCACCAGAACAGGTTATTGAAGATTACAGAGACCGATGGCTGATAGAGACATTGTTCGAAGAAGCAAAAGGGGAATGGTACATCAATAAGCTGCCAGGCAGGAAATTGGAGTCTATAAAAGTACATCTGTACTGGAGTTTCATAGCGTATGACATTGTTAACATATTCAAACGATCATTGACACCAAAATACAG
>JAIORS010000185.1 GCA_021108005.1 Candidatus Aegiribacteria sp. | reverse complement strand
ATCTCAACAGACACAGACCAGTGGTTTCAGAAATCCCACCGGATTGAATTCTGCATAAATATAGACCTGCTGAAACAGGTTCCCCATTCTGATTTATGCCGTTCCACTGCATGAAATGCTCTCCTGCGGGAAGGACCGAATTCTCAAGTGTAGTAACTATCCTTCCTGAAAGGTCGTAAACGTCAATTGAAATAAACGCAGACTCTGAAAGCTCGAAGGAGATCGATGCGGTGGAGTAGAATGGATTCGGATCGGCACGAAGAGTAAACCTGCTGGAAGATCCCGGGGTGATACCGGTTTGAGTGACTGTGAAGTTGACGGTATCTGTTGCGACAGCTACCCCGATATCGAAGGAAGTCGCAATAAGCTCATTTGAACCCACCCGGGCATAAAGCTCATCAAGATATGTGTACTTCAAACCGGTTCCAAAGGCATACAGCAACCCGTCATGAGCTGGCATATAAACAACACCATCAGTTATAGAAGGGCTGCCTGCAAACCATTCGCCACCTGTTTGATATGACCAAACCAAATTTCCTGTTTCACAATCAAGAGCAATAACACTTGCGCTGTCAGCAACTGGGTGATATTCACCGAAGAACACCAGCCCATCAGCAATACCGGATGATCCGTGCTGGTTGTATGGAGCAGTCCAGAGAGTGCTTCCATCGGTTGCATCGAGACAGTAGTAAGGCCCGGGTGGTCCATTATGGGCAAAGAAAAGCCGACCATCGAAGTAAGCGGATGTTGCATCCGCATTACCAGGAGAGAGATCAACATCCCACTCCGTGTTTCCATTGATGGCATTTATGGCAAGAGTGTGTCCACTGATGCCATTGATGTAGATCATTCCATCAACAACAACTGGCGATGAATCCCAAAACCCAATATACGCATCATCGTTCTGCCATATAATAGAGCCATCGTCAGTATCAAGAGCGTAGAGAGCTGCATCAATGTGAAATGTTGGAACAAAAAGCATACCATTCCATAGTGCCATGCAACTCGTCATGGTGCTTGGGAGTGATTGAGACCAGATTACATTCCCGTTTGAGGCATCCAGGCAACTTACAGTTGGTCCGAATGTGTTACTTGCGCAGAAAACTCTATCATTAACTACAATAGGAGTGCTTCCTGAGTGATCTGCTATTCCGTTTGCCCATATTCGCACACCCGTTTCTGCATCAAAACAGAATAGAGAATCAGACGGGGAATAGACGCGACCGTTCATCACAGTTACCGCATCATCCGCATGGCCGGTATCGTATTTCCATACTAACTCCCCTGTGGCTGCATCCAAAGCGTACAGAGAATCAGCCGTTCCAGATCCAAGGCTATCTGAAGTGTAGTAAACCATTCCATTAACAACAACCGGAGTAGGGAACTCGTGCGCATAGCCTGTAACAGGTGCTGTCCAGAGTATTGTGTTATCCGTTGGTGCAGGCGATTCAGAATAGCCGTGATTTTGATAATTCTGCATGTAGGTTGGCCAGTCGGTGTTCAATCTCGAAATCTGAATAACTGGTTCTCCATTGAGTGTATAATGAACTGAATCAGGTGGCTCGTTCTCATTCTCCACAATTGCTCTAATTGAAAGCCAGTCACCGTTATAGATCTCTCCGTCAACTGGTTCAGTGATCGTGAGGTTTATGGTGGAGAAAAGAATTGCTGTGATAAAAATTCCGATTGGCATCATATCCTCCGTTCTTTAGAACCTCTGGCATAACAGGATGGCATAACCCTTGGTGCAAAGCGGTGTAGCTTTGCCAGTCCGCGTTGATACACTTGATACTCGTTGAAACCTCCCCAACGGCCTGCTGATGTACCTGTTGCTTGAAGCAGCGGGGGCCTTCTGCATTCTTGTCGAAAGACTATCTTCCCGTTCTTCCTGCTCATAGCAACCTATTGGAATCCCGAAGAATAAGCAATCGAGGAGCTGTAGCGGGTGTAAAAACGCTTTTGATCGGATAAAGGCCATTCACACCCCTTGATGGGATAAAAGAAAAGGTACTTGACAGAAGTGAAGATTGTTGTAAATTTAGATAAGACTAAAATAATAAGATTAATCTAAATCAGGAGGAAGCACAGAGTTGAGTTCAAGTCTTGAAGGACCTTTACGCGCTATGGCTATCAAGGGGAAAAGGGATGTGTATTTGACGAATTCGCGAAGCAACTGCGGCAGTTGTTTCTTTGAACATCAGTGAACGGCTTTCAACAATACGAAGTAGAGGAGTACACCATGAAATACCAATTGTTCATCGTTGCAATTACGTTACTACTCGGAACCATTTCGCGCCTGGAAGCGGAAGAACTCCAACTTACAGGATATGCCATAATGTCCCTTGTTGACGAACGCGATGACGGAGACGATCGCCAGTCCGAACTCGAAATGACACTAATCAATCATAGAGGAGCCACACGTGTTCGGGAAATGCGCAGCTACGGCAAGGAATATGGTGATGACAGTAAACAAGTAATTGTTTTCCTTTCTCCAGCCGATGTTGCCGGAACGGGTTACCTTTCCTGGGAGTATGAAGACGAGCAGTGCGATGATGATCGCTGGCTATATTTGCCCGCACTTCGCATGGTGCGCCGGATCAGCGGGGCGTCAAACGACGATTATTTCATGGGTTCGGATTTTACCTATGATGATATGGGTGATCGAAATGTGGATGAAGACACCCACACTCTTCTCAGGGAAGAAACCCTTGAGGGTCAAACATGCTGGGTTGTTGAATCGGTTCCTTTGAATCAAGACGAACAATACAAAAACCGTCTGATCTGGGTACGACAGGACAACTATATGGTCATCAGGGCTGAGTACTACGACTCGATGGGCCTGATGAAGGTACTGACCGTTGGCAATATCCGTCAGGTGGATGGTATCTGGACTGCTCACAGTATGTTCATGGACAACCTTCGGGAAGAGCACCAGACTCGTCTCACTTTAAGCAATGTTTCCTATAACCAGGATCTGGACGACAATATCTTTACCGTTACGGCCATCGAGCGGGGAAGAGTAGAATGAAATCGCTCCTTCCATTCCTGCTGTCTTGCTTTGCGCTGCAACCATGCACAGGGTCGGACCTGCGTTTTGGGGGCTTTGCGGACACCTATGTGGCCACACGCCTTGATGACGGTAACTGGAACGCAATGCGCACCCGCTTGCGCGCCAATTGTTCCGCTCAGGCGGGCTGCAGTTATATGTTCGTTTCTCTGAACGCAGAGAAAAACCACGTTCTGGAAGAAAAAACAACGGTGGAATTACGGGAAGCCTACTACGAGTATGCCGGTGTGAACTGGGATGTTAGAGCAGGACGCCAAATTTTCTGCTGGGGTAAAGCCGACGGCATACCTGTCACTGATATCCTCTGTCCTGGAGATTACACCGAATTCATCACCCGCGATTCTGATGATATCCGTATGCCTGTAGATGCCTTTCAACTACGATATCTACCTATTTGGGGCAGTATTGAAGTTATCTGGCTGCCTGTGTTTGAGCCGGCTGTTTTCGCATCGGGCGACAGCCCCTGGGCAGTCGAGGCTCACATGTCTGAAAATGAAGTTCTCGACGCATCTGTCCTGCCGGAACGCACACTGGCAAACAGTGAAATCGCCGGAAAAGTTTCACTGTTCACATCAGGAATCGATATTGCGCTGTCAGCCTTTTACACATGGGATGATACCCCTGTATTGCACAGGTATCTTGTTAACGACGATATCCACTGGCAACCACAGTACCATCGATTGGGGTATTACGGTGCTGAAGCAAGCAAACCGCTGGGTGAGTTTGTTCTAAGGGGAGAATTGGCGTTCTTTCAAGGTAAACACTTCACCGACAATCAGACCGGTGACCGAACTGTAGAACGAAATTTCTGTAAAGGGCTGGCAGGTCTTGACTGGTATCCGGGAAATGATTGGACAGTTTCCTCGCAACTGGCTGACGACTGGGTTATGGATCACAGTGCTACGATGGCTCGGGACGAGCATGCGTTGCAGGGAACACTGTTTCTTTCCCGCATGTTCATGCGACAGACTCTGGAGATTGCCAACATGTTCTACTACGGAATCAATGACGGGGATATTTACGATCAGATACTGGTCGACTACGCCCTCTCTGATGCCCTGCATGCCATAGCAGGTGGGGATATTTTCGCTGGACCGGAAGGCAGCGGGTTCGGCGACTACGAAGACAACACACAAGTATGGTTCAAAATAAAGTACAGTTTCTGACTTCTTCCGCACAAACATAGAACGCTGTACATTAATGGAGGATACAATGGGCATACATATTGGAACCATTAACAAATTCTTTTTTCGTGTCGGGAAAGTCATTGTAAAACTGCGCTGGTTGAACCTTATACTCTTCGCATTGGTGCTTTTCGTTGCAGCAAAGGGACTATCACGATTGAAACTTGATACGTCGAATGACAACTGGTTCCTTGAAAACAGCGAAATGATGCATGTTTCTGAAACCTTCGAAGATATTTTTGGCAATAGCGACTACGCAGCTGTACTTGTGAAAGTGGATGATGTTTTCGAGCCGGAAGTACTGCGGAGTATTCGAGAACTCAGCGATGAGGTTGAACGTTTCACTCCACTGGCTGACGAAGTGCTTTCGCTTACGAACCTGGAGTACAGCCTGGGCGTCGAAGGCGGTATCGAGATCATCAACCTTATCCCCGATTCCATACCTGCCGAAAGCGAGGAGTTGGAAAATCTGCGGTCGCAGGCACTGGCCAAACCCTCCATAGTCGGGAAATTGCTCTCACATGACTGCAGCCAAACATGGATCATTCTTCGTCTGCAGCCTTTCCCGGACGATTGGGCCAACGACCCCGAATACCTTGCCTATGCGCAGGCTCTCTCTGAGGAGTATCCTCAGTATTTTGCTGATTTCGACAGTGAGAAACCGCAGCCACCGGAGATATTGATTGGTCATGTATTTGCAGAAATCGTTGGACAGGAGAAGTACGCTCATTTGCATCCTCTAACTTCAGGCATGCCGATGATTAATTACGAAAAGCGCGTCTGGTTTAACGGAGAACTGCCAAGAATCATGCTTCTTGCTCTTCTGCTGTCCGTACTGGTTCTTACTATCTCTCTGCGTTCAGTGCGCGGTGTTATCTTTCCTGTGGTTTGCGGTGTGAGCGCAATGGTTGTTGTATTCGGTTTGCAGGGTTACATGGGTGTAAAGATAGACCCAAGTATAATCACAATGCCGATGCTGCTTGGTTTTGCCGTAGCTGTTGGGTATTCCATTCACATTGTAACCTTCTACAAAAAGGGTCTGCGTGAAGGGCGTACTCCGCGTGAAGCGGCAGTGTATTCCATTGAGGAATCAGGTTGGCCGATCATGTTCACGGCATTGACAACCATTGGCGCATTGATGTCCTTTCTGTTCATAGAAGTACGCCTTCTACGCTGGATAGGTTTGACGTCCGCAGCACTGGTTGGATTCACTTTTCTGGTTACAATTGTGATTCTTCCATCATTGTTCAGTTTTGGCAAACGCAAACCCGGGAAAGCTGTTTCGAACAAGCGAAAAGAAAATCGAATGTCATTCTGGCTGGTTCGACTGAATGACGTAGTTATGGCTCATCCCAAAGCGATTTTACTCTGGGTTGGTTTCTTCATGCTGGCCGGTATATGGGGTCTTACACAAGTTGAAGTCTCGTTTGATGTGCGTCGTTCTATGGGGGCTCGAGTACCCTATGTCAGTAGATTACTGGAAATCAGTGATACTGAAATAGGGGCACTCTACTCGTACGAAATTGGTATTGAGTTCCCTGATGCAAACGGGGCAAGAGATCCGGAAAATCTTCGAAACTTTGCGCAGCTCGAAGAAGAGGTGCGTAATTTCCCTCTCACCAAGAAAACATTTTCTATCCTTGACATCGTAAAGGACCTCAACCAGGTGCTCAATGATGGTAACCCACGGTACTACAGCATTCCATCCATGGATGACATACAAGCCTATACCAATTTTCAGGGATCCGATGAAGAGCGTCATGTGATCGAGACGCAAATCATTGCCCAGACAATGTTCCTTTACGAAAACGCCGGTGGTACTGAAGCGGAGAAATGGATGGACTACGATGGCCGCTGGCTGCACCTGCAGGTAGATCTGGATAATTACAATGCACGGGAACTGCAAGAGGAGTTCAACCGTATCGACCAGCTTGCTGAAGAGCTATTTCCTGATGCCAATGTAATAAAATCAGGCACTGCGGCAAAGTACACGGTCATGCAGGGTATCGTTGCACTGGGTCAGATCAAATCGTTCATGATAGCGCTGGGTCTCATAACTATCCTGCTGATGCTGGTGTTCGGCAGCGTGAAGACAGGCCTTATCGGTATCATTCCGAATATTGCACCCGCACTGGCGGTTGGGGGCGTTATGGGCTTTCTGAAAATTCCACTGGACATGATGACCGTCACAATCATGCCGATGCTGCTGGGACTTGCTGTTGACGATACGATCCACTTCATTAATCACTGCCACCTGGAATACGAACGAAGTGGCAGCTACGAACGCTCAATCCGGCGAACCTTCTTCGTTGTAGGGCCGGCATTGCTAACCACATCGATAGTACTTGTATTTAATTTCTCGGCATATTTTACCTCTCCGGCAAATGTCCTCTTCAACATGGGGCTGCTGGCGTGCATCGGTATCGTAACCGCACTTGTCGCCGATTTTACTGTGACACCGATTCTGTTGAAAATGGCAAGGGTGTATGCAATGGGGTCGGACGTCACTTGCGGCACTTAGGAACTCCGGAGGGTTTAGCACCTTGCGGTTATTTGCGTCTATGGAGGAGCATGCATGGTTCCTCTTAACATAGAGCATGAAGCTGAATGGCTGTACGCCCCGTAGTATATGACCTGCTTCGCTCCATCGAAGGGGTGTACGGGATATACATACAATGCCCTTTCGCCGCATCTTGCTGTCTGTGAG
Source organism: Candidatus Aegiribacteria sp. (assembly GCA_021108005.1). NCBI lineage: Bacteria > Pseudomonadati > Candidatus Aegiribacteria > Candidatus Aegiribacteria sp. The sequence goes on along the minus strand of JAIORS010000185.1, from coordinate 5,079 downwards.
CATAATAGATTGTTTCTCTTAAGTCCGGGTTGAATATAAGCGACTTCGGAAGTCTTCCCGGCATGGACAGCCGACCACCAATACTTAGAGTGGTGGTCGGCTGTTGGTCGTATCAGGCTTTCGCCACAGGGAACTGAATCTCCGTCACCGTATCCGGATCGTTCTGATCACCCATCTCAGCCGGAAGTTGCAGATAGATCTCCCGGGATGGCCCGTTGAACTGGTATCCATTGGTCTCAATCCACTTTATGACCGCCTCGTAAGCTTCGCTGATTGTGGTAAACGCCCCGTGGTGGATTACTGCAGCCACCTCGGCGCCAGGCAGTTCGCGGGCCTGTACCCGATCGTGGGGGGGCAGCGAGACATCCTCGGCGATGGGTTCGCATACCTCGGCGTCGATCTCGGGCTCATCGGAATGGTAAAGCGTGAAGCAGGGACTGGTGCATTTGACCTGGTTCTGGGACAGCATGGTTTCCAACTCTCCCCAGAGAGCGCCTTGTTCGGGATAGGCGGGGATCACGTCTCGCACAGAAGCTATACGTTGGGGTTCAACTTTTTTGATCACGACATCGTACTTGGACATTTTGTCCTCCAATTCAATTTGTTTCAGCCGAGCGGCTACCAGAGTTAATTTTTCCTGCTCCTGCTGCATTTGTTGTTGAATTTCCACCTCCTTCAATCGGAGCATCCCGCGGAGTTGTTCCACGGGAACCTCTTCTGCTAATAAGCGGGCAATCTGATCCAGCGACAGCCCTAAATCCTTCAACGCCAAAATGCGGTTAAGGCGGGGAAGTTGGGAGATCGAGTAGTAGCGGTAGCTGGTGAAGCGATCGATTTCAGCCGGTTCGAGCAGCCCGATTTCATCGTAGTACCGTAGCGTCTTCACCGGAACCTGGCTGAGTTTAGAAAAAAGTCCGATTCTAATCATTGTATTCACCGTTCCTGGTAATGCATTACGAAGGCCTTCGCATACAGTATACAGCCTCCAGTAGATGGAGAGTCAAGGGGGGGAATCAATCGCAAAAGGGAACTCGTTCCATTAGCCGGAAAGCGTATAATCTTCTCATCGGAACGATCTTCCCGGGCTGTCTCTATTGAATCCTAATGGATTTGTAGCTACATATTCGTACTCAGGAAATTCGTTAGTATTTGATATTCAAATCTTACTGCATTATAGTACTATTATAGTGATTTATTATGCATGAAATCTCTAACTTGAGAGGAAGGTGTAGTTGTGAAATACGCACTTGTATTTGCTGTCGTGATCTCGGTTCTGGCAGGAGCGGAAACTATTTTCACGTCATTTGATGTATGGAAAAAAGAAGGTTCGAGCGCATCAGACACAAAGCAACTTGTTGTAGTTGAAAACGATATTATCGTAGCAGGAGGGGTTTGAGCTCCACTGATGGATTCCCGCGCGGGGCGCGGGATAGATGACGAAGAATTTAACATATGGGCGTTGGATTCGAACTCAAATCTGCTTGAGACCTGGACCTGGCCGCTGGACTACTCAGTCCAAAAAGCTCACGCGATTACTCCGGTTGATGATGGAACAGATAATTGTGTGTTAACTGCTGGTCACAATCACCCTGAGGATGGCGAAACGTCATATTTATGCATTGCCCAGCTCGAATGGGATAATACTAATCTTCCGAGACCGGGATTTACTCAAGTGGACATAAATACAATAGGGTTCACTGAAGAATGGAAAATACCTCACGTATCTGATTTGGGTTATCTTGCTGATTGGGATTATCGGGACTATTGGAATTGGGGGAGACTCCGTAACCACGATTCCTATATAGTTATAGGTTCAGATCCTTGTTATACTTCGCAAGGGCAGATCAATGAGGAAAACAGAGCTTTCTGTATTGCAGTGAACATGGATAACAACGATGAGGTATGGCTCAGCTTGGAATCCTCTCATGAAGATAAGTTTGCGCAATGGGCGCGTCTTGTAGTGGCAGATGATGAAATATACTGTGCTGGTACTTACGACTTCAATGATAATGGAATTTTCGATTCTATTCTAATGGGAATGCCTGATCTATCTGATGAAAAAATTGAAAGCAATATAAGGACATTCAGTTCCCTGTCATTTCATTCCGACTTGGTTCGAATTGCTTACTGTGATGAAGCAGCCTCGGATTTCATCATAACTGTCGCTAAGGGCAGTGATATCAACGATCAGAGTGAAAGTATAGTCATTGTAACGTGGGATTCCAGCGGAGCATCGATTAATGACAGGATAATGCACTCAGAGTTCAATGGTTATGACAATCTTCACCCATTTGCTCTAAGATACTATCCAGACAGTAACGCTGCGATACTTCTACTTTCCTATAGAAAAATTAATACTATTACCAATATTAATCGTATTGCAGCGTACAAAATATCTTTATTTGATGATGGAACTATTGAAACTGTTGTACAACTTGGTTTTGATTACAGTGTGCCTTTTCAGTTTGTACCGGATAATGACGGCCAAATTGTGCAACTGCATGCAATCATTGCCAAGGACTTCTATTTTACTGATGATGGCTCAGACATACGTGAGTTCGCGGGTTACGGTTGTGGAATAATGAGGAATAACTATAGTGGAACCTTTCCCAATCATTATAAGCATAATTGGCTTTTCGAGTTTGAACACAGAGATACCGACTCCTCCACCGAGATCTGTTTTGAAGTATCCGCAATTCGAACTCACTGTCCCTCTTATAACGGAATACAATTTTACTCTGTTCCGGAGGAATATGGTGAACGGTTCGATGTTTCTGTCTTCGATCTTAGTGGAAGACAGATAGTGCAGTGTAGCGACCTGTCAGCAGTGGATTTACTGAGTTCCGGTATTAGAGGTATTCAGCAAGGTGTATATTTCATGCATATCAGGTGTATTGGACGAAACGAGTATCATACTGTGAAGTGTATTGTGCTCGATTAAACCTTTAGCCATTTCGAAGATTACGTTCTCTGGATGTATGATGTTTCCTGGATTTCATTGATCTTATTGAGACGCTCGACTTACTCTCAATTCCTGGCTTCAGAGAGAGTATCAAACGATCATCTGATCAGGTTGAGAACGGAGAGACTGTTTCTTTTGATGCTGCTTTCAAGCAAGATTAGATGAGGAAGTATGAAATCCGTTTCACGAAAGAAGCTGTTAAGGACATCAGATATCGGTAAACCATTGGAGGTGTAAATGGTAAAAGTCCTGCCTTTACTGGTTCTACTGGCTGCCAGTGTTTATGGCGGCATTTATAATAACTGTGATGGATGTACATTCTCGGAAACTGCTCTCTTATCAGCACCGGATAAGAATGCTGATACACTGGTTGTTTTACCCCCCGGAACCCCGCTGACCCTGTTTGGTCGTACTGTTCGAAACGATTCAAATCCTGACTGGTGCAAACTATCCGCTTTCTCTGACCCAGAGACTGTTGGGTTTGTGCTAATCAATGATCTTGCGCTGGCTTACAATTTTTATTCATCAGGTGAGACTGTCCTGATGTATGGTTTTTCAGACTCCGAAGAATGGACAGACACAAGAAGTACTTTAAGACTCACAAGAAATGGAAGAATTGTAGATTCGACCACCTTCAATATTAATACAATACCTGCTCCCGGAGACTGGAACTACGATGATCGTGGTTATTTCATTCAGATAAATGAATCCGGTTTGGAAAATGTATCAGCAGCTTACATCCTTCATTTTCCAGAAAGAGAATCCGATTGGTGCAGCAGCAAAATGATGGTAGTTCTCAAGGAGGACAACACCATAATCAGCGGACCCAGTGTTTCAACAGGGGCTTTCGATGACTTCTGGTACTATTCCTCCTCTTGTTTTGTCACACCGGAGGAAACCTCTGTAGATAACATTGTAAACACAGTCGTACTGGGAAGGACAAATGCTGTAGAAGCTGAAGACACTCCTGAAACATACCTTTTTGCAGCAAGATCTATATGGAACGGAAACAGTTTTGAGACAGATGATGAACCATGCGTTCTGGCCCTGCCAGGCGAAAATACATCTTATCTGACTCAAGTTGACCTGGAACCCTTTCGCCTTTCAAACGACTTCAGAGCCGGTGGTTTCCAGATACTTGGCTATCCGGAGCCTCTGCTTCCTCCCGGTGCTGAAAATCTGGAAGTAATTCCTGTATCCTTTTCCACCGAACCAAATGACTTCACCAGTGTAATCATTGCATTCTCCTACCCGGAAGGCTGGCTTCCTCTGGATACACTGTTATCACCTGGCTATGTAAACACTGCCAAGCTTTACGGACAATGGATGGAGGAAACCGAAACACTGAAATTGTACCCAAACGGAGCCATGAGTTCTTCTTATCCAATCAACATTTGGAGAAGAGATAACGAATGGAAGTTCCACCTGATCTCTGAAGAGGTCCGCGATGCTGCAGAGATAGCCTATGCCGCAATGGACAGCCTTCTGGCGGAAGAGAAAATAGCTGAAGCGGAAAACTGGTTGAACTACATACTGATGTCAAAAATGAGTGATAGAACCCACGCTGAAATAGCAGTACAGTTCTTTTACCCTGCTGTAAACGCCTGCATGCATAGTGATAACGGTCTGCAACCACTAGAGGAGGCTAACAGAGCTTTCGCACTGATGGGAATGCGGAACTGGTTCATTGAAATTCCTTCCCAGGGCAGGGATGTCTATCTGGAAAGCGAATTCGCTCAATACATCAATATAGGGAATCTGAAGGAAGGGCTAGGTTGCCTGAGTCAAATGGCAGAAGCCCGGGGTGACAGTGTGTATGCCGCGGAGCTGGAAAACGCCATCAACTCTCTCAACCCGCCGAGGGAATGATATGCCGAGCATTTTCATTCTCGATCCGCTGACAGAAATGACAGAACTGACAGAATGGAATCGATGCTTAACAATATGAGTATCGATACGATCTGTTTCTCTGTGAATCGGGACTTCTACATCCTGACCTCCTGTTGCCAATTCTCCAGGAAGTCTCATCCTAATAACTGTCGCTCAAACGGGGGAGGCTACGCAACCCCTGCATCCACGCCATAAAGGGGTTCCAACTCGGAAGCAACATCCTCCGC
>JAIORS010000184.1 GCA_021108005.1 Candidatus Aegiribacteria sp. | reverse complement strand
CGTGTTCGATCCATGTTCCCGGGAGGGGATCCGAATTCTCGAACCAGGATATTCTTGCATCATCACCGTAGCCAGTGGCTATTACATCCAGATTACCATCACCGTTGATATCACCGGCACAGACCGAAGTTGCATCGCCGATGTCATTGCATATTCTATGTCTGGTCCAGGAATTGCCCGTTCCATCGTCATTCTCCCAGAGGTTGAGTTCGTTGTTTATCCACCAGTTCGCGCTGAGAATGTCAATATCTCCGTCCTGATCGATATCGACAGTATGCAGATCGTAGCATTGAGGCGCAGAAGCAACAACATGAGCAGGCCATGGCTCCGACATGATCTGGTTCTCGTACCATATGATCTGACCGTCAGGGCCGAAATCGCCTGCTACAATATCGCTGTCTCCATCACCGTCCACGTCCGAGCCACAGATACAATTCGGTGAATACAGAGCATCGGCAATTATGTGCGTATTCCATGTAATCCCGGTTCCATCCGTATTTATCCAAAGATAAATCCTTTCGTAAGTTGTGGAGTTCTCAGTACCAAGAACGTCCATATCTCCGTCACCGTCCATGTCTGCTGCATAGCATGCACGGGGTGCATATATTTCCCCTGTACCGCTTACATCATGTTGCTCCCAACCGCCACCAGTGCCGTCGTTCTCGAACCATGCTATCAGCGCCCTGTACCCCGAATCGCTCAGTATATCCATGTCGCCGTCACCGTCCATGTCTGCTGCATAGCCCGTATGAAGGTTGCCCATGTATCTGGTAACCTCGTGCGCGATAGCTCTCAGCGCCAGGAAAAGGCTGCCTGGAAGATCCTTCCAGTCCATCTCCGTATGATTACTGAAGGCCGCCCCCCAGTAGCCGCTCACCGGGCCAGGCTCTCCCGGCCCATCAGACCAATCTGTCTGTTGCGATTCATCAGCGTATAAGATGGCCGATATTATTGCAAGTATAGACAGAGTTTTCATCAGATCTCCCCGTTCTCCAGACGAATCCAGCCGATACGGATATCGATGGGTTGCATTACACGGGTTCCTGTACGACAGCAGTTCCTATCTTATAAGATGATAGCAGGAATAGTAGTGCAACGTCAATATTAATTCGCGGTAAATTGATCTGTTATTCCTTCATTTGATACTGGAGTTCCGGTATCGTGTATCTTATAATGTGATGATTGAACGTGCAGATCACCTATGAGGAATGCGATACCTGAGGGGATCGTGAAGGTTGTCTCGCGGACCTGCGTCCATGATGTTTCTCCAGTCAAGAAGTTGTCTGACACTGTACTGGCTCATATCAAGCCTTCCAAAACGGAACCAGCCCTCGGGTGAATCAAGGAGGCTTCTGATCGAGGAAACGCTTCCGTTGGCAAGAAAGCCCATTCTGACAGCCTGCCTGCCCATGAAACTGAATCCGGCGAGATACTCTTCCGCCCCTATGCCCTTTGGAAATCTACCGCCTGGATAAGCCATCGCGAAAACCTCAGTGATTCGCAACCCGAGCCTTTTATGGAATTTTACCATCGGCAGAAGCACCGAGTTCTCCCATCTGTCCCGGGGGAGTCTTATGAAATCATCATGCATATTAGTGTGATTTCCTATGGAGTAACCCATATCAAGCAGAAGGTTGAGTTTCTCCGCTGTGTATTCCTCCTGGCCGAACGGTATTTTGTCCCAGGATATGAAGAACGTTGCAGTATGGCCGAATTCGGGATGTTCGTTGCAGTAATCCTCAAGGATTGCCACAACGCAATCCGGATCTATCTCCACCGAATTACCATTGCCTATGAAATTGAAATTATCCTGCCACCCATCGTCAAAAGTAAGCATTACAGGTTTGCGATCCTGTGGAACCTGCATAAGGCTGTTCTCGATATCTTCGGCTGATATAAGGAAGAAACCTGCCTCATCCAGCAGCTGGAGGTCGGTAAGGAGTCTGCCCGTGGATACTCCGTAGTATCCGTTAACCGGGTCACTCACATGGTGATACATGAGAACCGGTATTCCACTCGGTGAGCTGCTATCTATCGGTTCGGGATCGGTGTAGCTCAGGCAGGTCGCTTTGCCCGTTCCGGGGGACCATAGAATCAGCATCGAGATGAAGAGCTGTATCATTGTGAAGGAACCACAGTGATACGGTCAAGGTTAGTGTTCACGTAGCCGTCAATGAATACTCCAACCTGACCCATGGCAGGCATTGGAGTTCTTACAACCTGTATCAGCTGTCCGTTCACCCTGAGGTCTATGTAATTGCCGTGAACCAGTGCCGATACTTCGACTCCTGGCTGGCTGTAGGGGAGAAGCCTGCTTGATTCAAAGGAATCGAGCCCCATTACGGGCAGCCAAAGGCCGTTGATACACCTCTGAATTGTGTATTGTCCCCTGGAATTAACTCCAAGCAGCAGAAAATCATCGGTTGATTCAGCACCCACTACAAGCCCTACAACGCAGTGAGTTGAAGCATGCAAAAGGTCGAACTGTGCTTCAACAAGGCCATCGTCGACGAGGCCGGCTGTGGAAAGAAGAATAACGGGATCGCTGAAAATGGAGTTGTCTATGTGCATCGATCCATTGTAGACTTCGTAATAGCATGAGGAACCGAATGGTTCGGAGAGGATATTATCAAAGGTGCAGTTCAACAGCGTGTCTTCGGTTTCTGGTGATGTTGAATAGACTGTTGAAGTATATACGGCGGCAGTATCCGAAATTGCGGTATAGGTAGTGGTGGCTCCAGCGTAGAAACCCGATGTTCTGGTTTCGCCACAGCCCTGCAGGATAAGCACAGAAGCCAGGAAAAGCACAGTGATGGCAATGTGTAATCGGGATTTCATGCTTCTTCTTTCGTGATTTGAGTGATAAGGGGTGTTAGAACCAGTGAAAATTACTATCCGCAGTATGATTTGTCCAGTCCTTCGCGGTATTGTGCTTGCCGGATTGCTGCTGTTATCAAACTGCGGAACTGCTAATGAAGAGGTGGAAGCTGTCCCTTCCGTAGAACGTGAACCTTCAGTAGCACACACTGTTGAAGTTACAGGATTCGGTTTTGAGGTTTCGCCTCCGGATACCGTATCGGTTAAGTGGTCAGGGGAAGGATCGGCTGTGGTCACCGATGTATACGCTTCATCCGGGCAGGAGATCCATACCGGTGATACTCTATTTCAACTGAGAGAGGATCTTCATATTGTTGAACGGGAGAGGCTTGCAATGCAATTTGATCTTGCTTCAGCTATGCTGTCCTCGGCGCCATCGGATACACTGCTTCGGGAAAGGGTGGACAGCCTGGATCTCCTAATGGATTCTCTGTTGTCCTGCGAAAAGACCTCGTACCTGTCCCCGCTTGAAGGAACCCTGGAACGTATTCATATTGCGGTCGATCAGCGTATAAGACCCGGAGATATGTTTGCGGAGATTTCAGTCGCAAGCAGTGAGCTGTTCCATGTTTTCCCTCCGTCTGACTGTACCATGAACTTCTGGCCTTCCGGCAGCGGTGGCATCCGTTTCGTTGAGGAAAGGTCTGGATATGCTGTATATTCGGGGGAACTTTCTGTCATTGAAGCCGGATTTTCTGAACTTGTGGCAGTGCCCCGTGAAGCTGTATACGAAAGTGATCTTGAAAGCTATTTAATTACTGTAGATTACGATACAATATCAGTCATTCGGACTGGAATGAAGAACAACAGCCTGGTGGTCTTACTGCCGGAAGAACCAGTTCTGGTTGATCTTCTGACATGGGCCGGAAAATGAATGGAGAATCCCATTGAACACTGAAGTGTCCGAGCTTGTTTTCAGAACTTCCTACGATTACGTCCCTCTTCCCGGTAGGATAATCAGTACCTTTGATAAGTGGGAAGAAGAAGGCAAACTGGGTTTCATGAGCCTTCCTGCGGATTCGGAACTGCTTGGCGAAACATTACGGTTGGCAGATACGATAGGGGGGATCGCTGACCGCATGATAGTCTGCGGGATTGGCGGTTCATCTCTTGGGCTCAGGGCGCTTCTCAGCGCATTTCCCGGAGCTTTTGATGAAAAGGCGAAAGTGATAGTCGCCGATTCGCCGGATTCCGGTCTGATCGATGAGATAACAAGGGCTATGAATCCGGACAGGACATCGGTTACGGTTATTACGAAGTCAGGCGGCACAGCTGAAACACTGTCCATATTTCTTTCTTTTTTCAGATGGATAGCGGAATCGGCAAACGGGGAAAGAACAATAACGGCCATAACTGATCCCCTCAAGGGTGACCTCAGGCGGCTTGTACTGGACAGAAAATGGCACTCACTTCCAGTTCCTCCATCCGTGGGAGGAAGATTCAGCGTTCTCAGCCCGGTAGGCCTCTTTCCTGCCGCTTTTGCCGGAATTGATATAGAAGCCCTGCTTCGGGGCGCGGGGGCAGTCGCGGCTGATTTTCGTGAGAAAGGTTCCACTAGTTTTGCCGCGGAAATTGCCGCTGGATTTTTGTGCAATTTTTCCAGGTATCCTGTCCATACGTTCTTTCCATACAACGACAGGCTATTCGACACAGCTCTCTGGTTTTCCCAGCTCTGGGCTGAAAGTCTGGGGAAGAAGAGGAATCTCTCGGGAGATCCAACCCTTACGGGACAGACTCCTCTTGCGTGCAGGGGGCCTGCCGACCAGCATTCACTGGTTCAGCTGTTCATGGAGGGTCCTGAGGACAAGACCGTGACGATACTCACAACACCACCGGACAGTAATGCCCTGAAATTGCCATGTGGTTTCGAAGATTACCCATCTCTTTCGTACCTTGAAGGTATTACCACTGATGAACTTAGAACGGCTGAAGCCGAATCAACGGGTAAAGCACTTGAAGAGAACGGAATACCGGTCAGTTACATCGAAATGAAGAAGTTCGATGAAAGAGCACTGGGAGAACTACTCATGTCACTCGAAATAGCAACCGTTCTTGCAGGGCTTGCTCTTGATATCAACCCCCTTGACCAGCCAGGTGTGGAGAGAGGAAAGGTTCTGACCTATTCGGCACTTAACCGTCCGGGGTACGAGGTTTGATACACTGCTTTATCCTGAGCGCGCTGACTGCTTTCCCGGTTTTTTATCCGAATCCGGCTGACGCTCTTGAAACATCATCTATTTACTCATGGACCGTTTCACACATGCTTAGCTGGGAAACGGGATTTGTCCGCGACGGAGTTCCCGTGCTTAACTCCGGATTTCAGTCATTTCCCCCATGGGGTTCGTTCGAATCGCTGACACTGAGATCTCCGCTTGAGGCAGGGGTGTGGGGAAACGGAAGCTGGGAGATGGATTTCACTTCCTATGCTGTTCCCGACAGTTCGTTCGCAAGCGGTGTCGGCCTTACTCAGAACAGCTCATCACGGAACAGATATTCAGCATACCTAAGAAGACCTCTGCTGTCCGACCTGCTGATTGATTTCACCATGTCCAGAGAGGATACACTGAATAATCAGAGGTACATCATGCGGCGAGGCGATATTGAAACGGGGGGGCGCAGCTGGAAGACAACTGAGGATGGTTATACACTGTGGGCTGGATGGAATACCGATGATGCGTTAATTCGTTTTTCGTTCGCCCATCTGCACACTGCGGGCAGATACTGGGAAGCCCTGGGTTACTATCGAATGGAAATATCCAGGTTGGATATCCGAGCCGCAGGTTCGGTCAGCATTTCTGATGATTCGGTCAAAAGCGCGGAAGCTCATCTCCGAACGGAATATCCTGTTTGTGGAATGACGGGTGTTATCCGAAGCGATATTATCGATCTTGACGGAGATATTTCACTGGGGGGCACGGCCGGAATACTTGCTGAAACCGGCATATTCAATTTTCAGGCAGGGATCGCTGTTGTTCCTGATTCTCATCCGCGATTCGTAGGAGTTGCCGGTATCGATCCTGTTGAGATAGTGCTGGAAGCTGATAAGAACGGTTTTGAAGGGGGGATTCAATCTCTGATAAGTACCGATTACGGTTTTCTGCATGCCGGAACTTCAATGAAAAAAGATACTGTTCGTTTTCAGGGCGTTGTGCTGCCCTCACTGCCCTGGGGAGCTTCCGGAAGGATACACGGAGGCATCTCGTGGGAACTTCTGCATGCTGACACCAGTACAAGCGGAACCATGGATATCAAATCCTTGTTTACTTTAGGTAGGTTTGCATTCATTTTCGACCTTGAGGATGTTCTGGATGACTATAGAAGCTGTTCTTTCGGGATAACATGGGCATTCAGTGACTACCCACCGCGAATTATTGAAGAGGATGACAGACACTAGTGTCATTTCCAGCTGTTGATGGAAGACGTATATTCATTGGTAAAACATGAAGTATTGCTGATTCAGTAGATATTTGAGAGGATAATGGAAGAATGCACTGGCTGATTGTATGGATGATGCTCTTTTCAACTTCGGATGACCCTTCACCGTCGCAGCCTTCTTTTGATCTTCACGTAAATGGAATATCTCTGCCCGCTCAAAGGCTGGCATTTGTCGTAATGCCCGGTGATTCTGTGACATTATCGGTACAGGATGAGAATACCGGATGGAGTGCGACAAACGGATACCCCTCAAATGGTGCTGGTGCTTCCTTCGGATGGAGAGCTCCCAGGAATCATGGTGTCTTCAGTATTGACGTAAGCAGCGAAGACGCGGTGCAGAAGTATACAGTAATAGTTCCCGTTGAATCCTGCAGATGGAGGACAGCCACTCTTAATTCTTGTCTGATAGGGAGCTACGGAAACGGGAACAACCGTAACAGGATTCCGGACTATTTCATAGAACTGAACTCCGCTTCATCCGGGGCATTGATTTCAACCCATTTGACCCTTGGTCAGTTTCTTTGTCATGTTGAAGGAAGTTACCCGCAATACATGGCCTTTGATCTCAGGCTTGCCGATAAGCTCGAAGCTATTCTGGCAGCTGTACAGGAAGTTTATCCCCAGGCATCCGATATTCACAATATCAGTGGTTTTAGATCTCCCGCATACAATGCGGCTATCGGCAACGATACTAACGAGAGCCTTCATCTTTATGGAAAAGCAGCCGATATATGGATTGAAAGCTGGCCTTCGAACAACTTAATGGACGACATAGACCGGAACAAGCGGGTTGATGTATACGATGGTGAATATCTTGTTGAGATAGTAAGGGTACTGGAAGTTGAAGGGAAGGTTGTAACGGGCGGAGCGTCCGCCTATAGATGGATTCCAACCCATGGCCCATTCGTCCACATTGACATCCGCGGGAGCAGGGCTGTATGGCCCACGACAAGAACCCTTGTATCGAATCCTGTCATTTGAAAGGCAAGAACGGAATGAATTCACTCAGAACCGCCGTTATCGTGCTTGCCTGTGTGCTTCTGGCAGGATTCATTATAAGCCTTGTAAGCGCGAATACACTCTCAAGAAGATTGAAGAATCTTCAGATGGACTACAGGTTCACCGGAAGCGAATTGAGGGCGCTTAGCGCGGAAAGGGATACACTCGCTGATATCAATGCCTTCTACCGATTGAGGGAGGATTCTCTGGGCTTGATGTCGTACAGACTGGATTCCCTTCAGATGAGAATGCAGGAAATTGAGCTGAGAGAGAATTATATAGGGTATTACCTTCTGATCGATACCTATCAGAACAGATTTCACCTCAGAAGAAACATCGGCAACGGGGACGATGTTCTGGTCAGGTCAGGCTACTGTGGAACCGGAAAGGGCTGGACAGGCAATGAAAATGGCCAGGTATGGAATTTTACCACACCCAGGGGTCTCAGGTACGTAGTAAAAAAAGGTGAGAATCCATACTGGTACAGGCCTGACTGGTACTGGGAAGAGATGAATATGATTCCTCCCGAACCAGATGAATACGTCGTTATACCTGACACCATATCCTGGGAGGAACAGATAACCTATTACCATGATTCGCTTACAGCGACAGAAAGAGTATTTGTTCAAAGGGTTCCCGGAGCTCTGGGCTCGTACAAAATAGATCTCGGCGGGGGAATTCTCATCCATTATGGAGTAGGCAGAGGAAGAAACGTCAGCCATGGATGCATAAGAATGGGAAGTAGTGATCTGGAAGTTCTTTACAGGTCACTTCCTGTTGGTGCTCCGGTAATTATATACTGAAAGGCAGTTCCGTTGCAAAAATCGCAGACACACACTGAAGAGGACCTTCAAACTTCCCGGAATAGCGACAGCAGGTATATTACCACTATTGGAATAAGCCTTATAGCTGTACTTTTTCTGTTGTTTCTTATCTCAATGATTTTCAACTCAAACGGATCGAACGGGGAACATGCGGAAGTTGCTCAGGCGGTTCCTGTTGAGGATTCTCTGCCTGCAATTGAAAACTTCAATGAGGAAATGCCTCAGTTCTGGCTTCAAGCAAGAGCTTTATCCACCGGCAATGCCGGATGGGGCCCGGATATCACCGCTCCTTTCGACACCCTCTGGTATATGAGATCCAACGCGGGAAGGGAATTCTTTTCGTCTCCGGCTCTTGTGGACGGAATGCTATACTTTGGCTGCAACGACGGCAATCTGCGAGCAGTTGACGCTGTCACCGGTTCTGTAAAATGGACATTCGGTACTGCTTGCGGAATCTGCGGAGAACCGGCTGTGGATTCCACCACAGTCTATTTCGGCGGACAGGACGGAGTGATTTACGCCATCGACAGGTTCTCCGGAAACAAACTGTGGTCGTCCGGTCTTGGCTACCATGTATTCTGTGACACAGGCATTCTATCCGATACGCTTATTGTCACAGGGAATTCAATGGGCAAAGTTTGCGCGCTGAACGCGCGAACAGGCGAACCGGTCTGGGATGATGAGATAGGAGGAATAGTCCTTGGTCCTGTAATAATTGATTCCATGATTATTTTTTCTACCGAAGGCGGGGAAATTACCGCATTCGACCCTTCGGGGAATCAGCTCTGGTCAAAGGATTACAGCAGTCAGGCATCACCGCCATCGGCGGATAGTACAGGTGTATATGCAGGCTTTTCGAACGGTGTAGTAAGAAAATTCTCACTGGATGACGGGCATGTTTTGTGGGAAACAGATATTGTTAGCTCTGTCTCAAGATGCGTCATGGCAAGACCGGTAATTGCTGGTAACGTGGTTTTATCAGGCACCAATGACGGGCAGCTTGTATCACTCACAGCCGCGGGGGGAAGCGTAATCTGGAGACAGAATTTCGATAACTGGCTTCAGCTGCCGCCTGTCGTGGGCGAGGAACTGGTTTACATAGCCTGCGATGATCAGCGCCTGCACATCGTTGAACTTGAAACCGGAGCAAAGGTTGATTCACTTGAAATGGACGGCTATTCCGGAACAGCTCCTCTCCTCCAGAACGGTACTATATTTTACGGGAATACATCAGGTGATTTTGTTGCGCTTCTGGGTACCATACGCGAGGAAGAATCAATAGAACCGGTTGAGGAGCAGCCGGAAGAACAGCCGGAAGAACAGCCGGAAGAGCAACCGGAAGAGCAGCCGGAAGAACAGCCGGAAGAACAGCCGGAAGAAGTTATTGAAGAGGTTGTCGTGGAAGATGAGGAAGCTCCTGCAGAAATGATACAGGCTCTTCCTGAAAACACAGATGACGAGCCTGCATGCGATACTGATTCAACGGAGACGGAGTGATGGAGAAGCCGGAAATAAAACACTCAGGATACGTTGCCATAGCCGGATTGGCGAATTCAGGGAAATCCGCGCTGATTAATGCCATTTCAGGAAGGAACATATCCCCTTCGCATATATATAAAGGTACAACACGGATTCCAATTTCAAGCATATACATGACGGAAAAGGATCAAATCTGTTTCATCGATACTCCACCGCTGGAATTTTACGAAGATGAAAAACTGTTCAGCAGCGTCGATGTCATATGCCTGGCTCTCAATACCACCGAATTATCAGCACAGCTGAAATCCGGGGTTCTGCGAGCATTTGTAAACCGCGTAAGGCCGATACCGACAATATTCGTGCCTACTTTTATTGACTACTTTCCAGCTGAACTCCACGGCGCTTTTACAAACCAGATTTCAATGCTGGTTAACTATCAGGAGATAGTTCCGGTATGCTCCCCCTGTGAACAGGGCATTAAAAGACTTCGCGAGGTCTTGCTGAAATACATACCGAAAAGGGGCAGACTGTTCCCGGATGGCTGCACTTCTCTCCATTCGGAGAGGTTCCTGGTTAGTGAGCAGATCAGAATAAGTCTTTTCAGTGTTCTTCCATCGGAGATTGCCGCTGTCACTGCAGTGCAGATTGAAGAGTTTTCCATCCGCGATGAGAAGAGATATGTAAGAGCCAACCTGCATGTTGCCCGTCATTCCAACAAGGGCGTGGTAATAGGCAGAAAGGGAACGATGCTTCAGAATATTGCTGATATAGCATCGGAGGGAGCCTCCAGAATAATTGAAAGACCACTCTACCTTGATCTGTGGGTTAAGGTTCGCGAAGCATGGCCGGATAACATTGATGACCTGATTGAATTCGGGTACGTCTGTTGACGGAACAGACGGTTTACGCGAGAGGCTGCAGAATAGAACTGGAATCCTTCGAAGGACCTCTTGATCTTCTTCTGTATCTTATAAGGCGGGATGAGATCGATATTTACGATATTCCCGTTGCTCATGTAGCCGATCAGTACCTTAAGTACATCAGAGAAGCCAGAGAACTCGACCTGGACATAGCCAGCGAATACCTTGTCATGGCGGCGACGCTAACGAAGATCAAAAGCAAATCTCTCCTTCCGACCCACAGGTTCGACAGTGAGGACGATGCTGATCCCGGAGCTGAACTGAGGCGTCAGCTGATTCTATACAGAACATTTCGCGAAATAGCCGAAGAACTGCAGAGAAGCGAAGAAACCTGGACCGCGATATACACTTCACCCGGTGAACGTGACAGATGGTCTGCTGATTTCAACGAGATTGAACCGGGGCAGACATCACTGCTTGACCTTCTGAAAGCACTCAACAGCCTTTCCGAAGAGGAACCTGAAATCCCTACCCAGAGAATTCAGCGGACCCTTCTCACTATCAGCGAATGTATAAGATCACTTGAAAAGGACATTGTACCCGGCAGGATCATTCCATTCAAAACAATCGTTGGCCCGGAGCCTACAAGATCCAGGATTGTTTCATATTTCATCACATTACTTGAGCTTATCAGAAGAGGATGGGTATGCTGCCATCAAGCGTACCCGTTCTCGGAAATTGAAATTCAACGAACCGAAAGGTGGAGCATTGATTCTTGACAGACTGGCAAGAGAAGTGGAAGCACTTATCTTTGCTTCGGAAGAGCCGTTGAGTGTACAGCAATTGTGTGAATACACAGGAAGCGGTGAAGATTCAATTCATCAGGCACTGGACAGACTGAACAAGTCATTCATGGATCAGCAGCATGCTTTTACGATAGTGGATGTTGCAGGCGGATTCAGCATAGCAACCGACAGTGAGTTCGGAGGTGTTGTTTCGCAGCTTTTTGAAGGAAGAAAACCCGGAAAACTCTCAAGGGCAGCCCTTGAGACAATGGCTGTAGTCGCTTACAGCCAGCCATGCACAAGAATGGCAATAGAATCGATCAGAGGAGTGAACTGCGACAGTGCCATAAGAACCCTGCTTGAGCGGGATATGATAAAGATCTCAGGTAGAATGGAAACACCGGGAAGACCTTTGCTTTATTCAACAACAAAAGCCTTCCTCGCGTATTTCGGGTTAAGCAACCTTGACCACCTTCCAAGATTCGATGAAGTTGAAGAACTCCTTGGCATGAGTTCTTCCGAGATGGAAGAAAGGGATCTGTTTGGCTCAGGCAAAGAATAATTACCGACTTAACAGATTCCTCGCAAGATCAGGGATAGCGTCACGAAGGAAGAGCGATCTTCTGATACAGGGTGGGAAAGTATCTGTTAACGGGAAAATTGTAACTGTTCCCGGATTCAGGGTTTCCAATGAAGACAAAGTGATGTACCGAGGGCAGACAGTGAAGCTTCAGCCTTTCAGAACGGCTGCTCTCAACAAACCTCATGGTTTCGAAACAACCCTGTCACCGGATTCAAAAAGATCAATTCTTAAACTGATCAAAGGCCTTCCTTCCGGGACCGTTCCAGTAGGACGTCTGGATATCAATACGGGCGGGTTACTCATACTCAGCAATGACGGAGAGCTGGTGAACCGTCTCACGCATCCATCATGGGAGGTTGAAAGGGAATACAGGATATTCCTGAAGAACACGCCAAATTCGTCGGTTTTCCGATCCCTGAGAAGGGGCGCGTCAATTGGAAGCGGGGAATTTTCAAAACCACTTTCAGTCGAACCATCAGGCAAGAAATCAGTTAACCTGGTTCTTCGTACAGGAAGGAACCGTGAGGTTCGCCGACTTTTTGAAGCATGTGACATTCAATTTGAAGGACTTGAACGTGTTAGATATGGGCCTGTTACACTTAAAGGTATTGAGCGCGGCGAGTGGCGCCTGCTGGTTGATGATGAGCTCAAGACATTGATGAAAGCTGTAAAACTTGTCCGTGAATAGTGTAAATACCAATAGAAAAAATACACACTCTTGACTTATATCCTGTTTATGCAAATATTTGCAGCCACTTAAATAGAAAGGGTGTGACCTTGCCTGACCTGCCTGACTAGAATAATAGCCATAGACGGACCTGCTGCTTCCGGGAAGAGCACCACAGCTCGACTGGTTGCACAGAGGTTGGGTTATTCCTATCTTGATACCGGAGCCATGTACCGCGCCTCGGCTTTACTGGCAATCCGTAATTCGATAGACCTCGATGATCCCTTTCGGGTAGCTGAGGTAATTCGACGCCATTCAATTGACATCAGAGACGGGAACGTCTTTATTGATGATGAGGATGTTTCAGCGCTTATAAGAACCCCGGAAATAAGCGATGCCGCCAGCAGGATATCATCGGGTACTCCGGTCAGGCGCGAGATGGTTCTTCTTCAGCGCAGGTTCGCCGAGAACCATGATACGGTTGCTGAAGGAAGAGACATGGGAACCGTGGTCTTTCCTCAGGCAGACTTGAAAGTATACGTTATCGCTGACGTTGCCATACGTGTTGTGAGAAGGTGGAGGGAGTTCAACGCCGCGGGTAAAAGCGCCGATTTCGACGTGCTTCTGAAATCCCAGCTTATGAGAGACCACAGAGACAGAAGCAGGGCTGACAGCCCGCTTCGGCTGGCTCCCGGGGCAGTAATTCTTGATTCGACCCTTATGAGCATCGAACAGCAGGTTTCAGCCGTTCTGAAACTTTATAGAGATATAGTGGTGAAAACCTGATGAAAGAATCGCTCAGAATACGGATTCAATACTACGGTGGCTGGTTTACCCGGCTTCTATTCGGATTCCATGTGCAGAGGGCCGAGAGAGTTCCAAGAAAAGGCGGTGTCATAATTGTCTGCAATCACATTTCGGAACTTGATCCTCCAGTGCTGGGATTTGCCATTCCAAGGTGCATATCGTTCATGGCAAAGGTTGAGCTTTTCAGACACAGGTTTGGCCAATTCTTCCTCAGGAAACTGAACGCTTTCCCTGTGAACAGGGCAGGAATCGATACGAAATCTCTCAGAATTGCAATAGATTCGCTCAAAGGGGGAGAGGCCGTTGTAATATTTCCGGAAGGTACCAGAAGCCATGACGGACGGCTCCTGCCGGCAAAAGCTGGAATAAGCCTGATAGCATCTGCATCCAGAGCCCCGGTTTTACCGGCATTCATATGGGGTACAGATCATGCGTGGAAAGCGCTGACAAGAACAGGCAAACCTTTCAGTGTCAGTTTTGGTAAACTGATTTCAAGTAGAAAATTGATGGAAATAAAGAAGAAAGAAGGGAAAAACGCTATGGCCGAAGCGGTGATCTCGGCGATAGCTGAAACAGGTATAGAAGCAGGATTATACTCAAATTGCTAATGTAAAATAGAAAAGAAAGGAAAAAAGTGACTAAAAAGGACGAACTTATCGTTGGCCTTACTCTTGAGGAGATCGAGGCTATCGAAGGACAGGATTACTCGGCTGCCCAGCGGGAAGAGCTGGAAATCCAGTATCTTGAAAACATTGGATCGCACCAGATAAAACCAGGCGCGATTGTTACCGGAAAGCTTCTCAGGAGGGTCGGTAACGAAGTAATTGTAGATATCAATTACAAGAGCGAGGGTGTTATCCCGATGAACGAATTCGGAAAAGATGAGGAGATCGTTCCCGGGGAACCGGTGGATGTCCTTATCGAGAACCTTGAAGACCAGGACGGCAGAGTATCTGTATCCAAGGAAAAGGCGCACTTCCATCTTGTATGGAAGGATATCAAGGATGCTTACGATACGGGCTCAGAGATTAAAGGAACCATTGTCCGCAGGATCAAAGGCGGGCTGAAGGTAAAGATAATGGGAGTAGAAGCGTTTCTTCCAGGTTCGCAGGTTGCCCTCCGTCAGGTACCCAACCTTGAGCAGTTCCTGGGCAACGATTACTACTTCAGGGTTATCAAACTTAACAAGAGGCGCAGGAATATAGTAGTAAGCAGAAGACAGGTTCTTGAAGAGGCCAGAGCAGAGCAGAAAGAGACTCTCATCAAGGAGCTTGCCGAGGAACAGGTACATGTCGGTATAGTGAAGAATATTACCGATTTTGGCGCCTTTGTGGATCTTGGAGGAATAGACGGCCTTCTCCATATCACAGATATGAGCTGGGGACGAGTGCGTCATCCGTCACACCTGTTCGCTATCGGAGACGAGATCGAAGTAAAAATACTCAAATTCGACAGAGAACGCGAGAGAATCTCGCTGGGATACAAGCAGCTTCAGCCTTTCCCATGGGATGGCGTAGCGAAGAGCTATCCTATCGATTCCATAATAAAGGGTAAGGTTGCCAGCATCACCGATTACGGCGCTTTTGTTGAGCTTGAGCCTGGTGTAGAGGGTCTTGTTCACATCTCCGAAATGTCATGGACAAAGCATATTCGTCATCCTTCACGAGTACTCGATGTTGGTAATGAGATCGAAGTAATGGTTCTCAATGTCGATGAGGAAGAGAAGAAGATATCTCTCGGACTCAAGCAGACACTTGATAACCCCTGGGATTCGATTGAAGAAAGGTATCCCGTGGGGACTGAGATCGAGGGGAAAATACGGAATCTGACATCTTTCGGCGCGTTCATTGAGATCGAAGAAGGAATAGACGGCCTTGTTCACATCAGTGATATGAGCTGGACAAGAAGAATTAACCACCCATCCGATCTGCTTAAAAAAGGTGATAGCCTGAAGGTTGTAGTACTCAATATCGATGTGGAGAATAACCGCATTTCACTGGGTCTGAAGCAGACGCAGGAGAACCCCTGGAATTCAATGGAAGATCGCTATCCGGTTGGTAAGGATGCCAAAGGTGAAGTTGTACAGCTCCTCGACAGGGGTGTTGTAGTTCGGCTCGACGACTACATAGAAGGATTCGTACCGCAGAGCCAGCTGGGATGGGAGGATCTTGATGATCCATCCGATGTAATCCTTGTGGGCGATGAACTCCCATTGAGGGTTATCGAGCTTGAACCCTCAAGCAGACGGATAGTGCTCAGTGTAAGGAGTTACTTCAACGGAAGACCAATGGAGGAACTGAGTGCTTTCAGGGAGAGCCTTGAAGGAAGAGAAAAGGCGGCAGTTGTAGAAGAAACCGCTTATCCCGAAGAAGAAAACGATACAGAGGGATACGCAGACACAACCGAAGAGGCTATCGAGGATGCCGCTGAGGCTCCCGGGGAAGAGCCATCCGAAGAAGCCGAAGAGGTTATCGAGGATGCCGCTGAGGTTCCAGGGGAAGAACCATCCGAAGAAGCTGAAGAGGTCATCGAGGATGCCCCGGAGACTTCTGAGGAAAAATCCGAGGAAGAGCCTTTGAAGGCTGCCGAAGAGACTGAAGAAGGAACCGAGGAAGAGACACCGGAAGCAGATGAAGAAGACGAAAAGAAGTAAGAATTCTTCTTGTAACGGAAAAGTAAGCGGGGGGGAGTATGACTCCCTCCCGCAGTTTCAGAAGCACCGGATCTACGGCTATACTCTGGGCTGCAGGCTGAACGCGTACGAGACCGAGGCATTGCTGGAGGAATTCAGACGCAGATGTGATGTAGAAAGGGTCACCGACCCTGATGAAGCCACACTTATCCTTGTAAACTCCTGCGCTGTAACCGGAAGAAGTACGGCAAGATCCAGAAAATCCGTACGATCCTTCTGCAGGAATACAAATGCCAGAGTGATTGTCACTGGATGTGTCGCGGAAGTTACACCCTGGGAATTCGATGACCAGGATGTGATCCTCCTGCCAAATACCGCGAAGAATGATCTTGTTGAAATAGTTGCCGGTAGACTTGGTATCCCCACATCTGTGTTCTCCGCGCACAGGGAATATACCAACGCTATATTCCCTGCATTCGCGCCTGAGGTTATGGATAGGACAAGGGCATTCCTGAAAGTTCAGGATGGCTGCGATAACCACTGTACTTACTGCATCGTTCCCGCGGCTCGCGGTCCATCCAGAAGCCAGCCGGGAGGACTGGTATTATCACAGGCAGGGAAGCTTGCATCAGCAGGTTTCAGGGAAATACTGCTTACAGGAGTAGACCTGATAAGGTATGGCAACGATCTCTATGGGAATGATTACGGACTAACTCACCTTGTACGTGACCTCCTTGAAATTGGAGGATTCAGGATACGACTGAGTTCCATGGAACCCATAGGTCTTTCCACGGACATGCTTGAAAGCATAGCCTATCCCGGTGTATGCAGGCATCTGCATATTCCAGTTCAGAGCGGATCCGACCGAATACTTGAAAAAATGGGTCGAATGTACTCGCATGATGACATTAAGGAATTGTTTGACAGGAGTATGGAGCTATTTCCGGGCATCGGTATAGGAGCGGATGTGATAGTCGGATTTCCAGGCGAAACGGAGGAAGACTTCAGGAATACTATAGATCTTATCTCACATCCAGCTGTGGCGTACCTTCATGTATTTCCGTTTTCCGCAAGGCCCGGTACTCCAGCGGCATCGATGCGCGAAGATATGATACATACCGAAACGATAACAAACCGCGCTAAGCATCTCCGCTCACTTTCGGTTAAAATGAGAAACCGGTTCAGGAAATCCCAGATAGGAACGGATGCTCTTGTTCTTGTAGAATCCAGGATGCATAAGGATTCCGGCAGACTGATAGGTATGACAGATAACTATATTCCCATTATCAGCCCTCCGGGCAGCAGGGAGGGGGAACTGGTGGAAATGACCCTCACTGAAAGAGATATCTGCTGGGATACGAGATAGGATGATGTATTAATGGCTTGTATGGTGGGTATTACAGGAAACAGCGGATGCGGACAGAGTACGGCTGCAGGATTCATCGCAGAGCACTGCGCAGGTGTATGTTCGCTGGATACAATAGGCCACAGGCTTCTCAGTAAGCCATTTGTCCTCAGTGACCTTGCGGCTGGCTTCTCCAGAGCCGATCTCCTGACAATGAACACCGATAGGATTAGATCGGAGTTGGGAAGCATCGTATTTCATGATCCCGGGAAGATGGATTTGCTGAATTCAATACTGCATCCCCGCATGGTCAAATGGGCTTCGATGAGCGCAGCTGTTCTTACCGGCAGAGAAGGAATATGGGTTCTTGAAGGTGCCCTTATCTACGAGCTGGGCATAGACAGATGTCTCGATTATATGATTGCTGTAGAAGACACTATTGAAAGAAGCGCAAAACACCTTACAATAAGAGACGGTATATCTGCTGAATATGCATTCAGAAGGTGGGACTATCAACTTCCTGTCCATATGAAATCATCAAGAGCGGACTACGTTGTAGATAATTCAAAAGACCTGGATTACATGAAGCAGCAGATTCTTACTATATTCGAAGAAATCAAAGGCAGACATCTTATTTGAAACAGGAGAAAACATGGCCCATAAAACCAGAAAAAAGCTTACAAAAAGCGAATTGAAAAAAGATCCTGTCAACGAAGCTCTTATGAACAGCTTAACTTTCCTGCAGGATCACGTCAAGCAGTTCATAATGGGAGGGATTGCGATAATGGTTGTCGTGCTGATAGTTCAGTCGCTATCGGGTAACGCCGAAAGACAGGCCGATGAATCCCTTGCGCAGTACTTCCTTGCGGGGCAACTGTACAATATGGGAGCTGAGAATCTCAGATACGGTGATGTCGATGCTGCAATAGCACAGCTTCAGAGCGCACAGCAGATTGCCAGGAACAACTACAGATCGTATCCAGGACGGGAATCCGGAAGACGCTCAGCAATACTGGATGCTAAAATCGGAATCATGTTCGGTATGAACAGTGAAGTTATAACTCAGCTTCAGAGTTTTCTTTCTGCTGACCCGGGGAAAGATCTTGAAAACAGCGCAAATCTGCACCTGGCAATAGCTCTTGAGAACAGAGGCAGCACTAACGATCTGTCCATCGCGCAGGGCCTTTACAGCGAGATACTGCAGAACACGTCCGAAAATTCCCAGCTTGCATGGGAATCGTACTCAGGAATCTCCAGAATCCTTTACACGCTTGAGGATTACGAAGCATCAAAAGAAAATCTTGAAGCAGCGCTTGAGATATCTCAGGATACTACTGATTTTGTGTCTTACCAGTTAGCACGCCTTGAAATGGCCGTGAATTAAATTTGAAGTAAACATATTCAGAAGGGCCGGGCGTTTCCGCCCGGTCTTTGCTTTACTCCCCGGCCAGAGTAAACGCCCTCCGCACGATATCGTTACCTGCTGTCATCCTTACGTAGTAGGAACCTGACGGCAAACCTGAGACTTCGACCTCATGAGTGCCCGGATCCATTTCTCCATCAACGGGCAACGCTCTCAGTCTTCCCGCAAGATCGTAAATGGAAACGGTGACAGGCCCCGATTCCG
>JAIORS010000183.1 GCA_021108005.1 Candidatus Aegiribacteria sp. | reverse complement strand
CACCTTTTCGGCAATTGAGAACGGAACAGCTTCGTAATGCTCAAAATGCATCGCGAAAGCAGCCCTTCCCTGGCTCATATTCCTTAGTTCTGTTGCGTAACCGAACATTCCCGAAAGTGGAATGAGTGATTTCACTATTTGTGCATTGGCCTGTTTGTCCATGGAAGTAATATTTCCGCGTTTCTCGTACACGCTTCCGGTTACGTTACCCGCGTATTCTTCAGGTGTTGTTACCGAAACGCTCATAACAGGCTCCAGAAGAATCGGGTTTCCCTTCATGAAAGCTTTTCGGAATGCTGATGCGGCACATTTTCTGAAAGCCATCTCGGACGAATCCACTTCATGGAAAGAGCCATCATGCAAGGTTACTTTGATATCTACCACCGGGAAATCAGCCATAACGCCACGGGCCATCGCGCCAACGATTCCCTTCTCAACCGCCGGTATATACTCCCGGGGAATATTACCGCCCTTCACATTGTTCTTGAATTCGAAACCATGACCGGCAGGCATAGGCGTAAGCGTCATGATGACATGCGCATACTGCCCTTTTCCGCCGGTCTGCTTGGAGAGCTTCTCATTTATGTCAACTGTGGAAGTGATGGTTTCTCTGTAGGCTACCCTTGGTGGAGATGTAATAACATCAACAGAGAACTCCCTTTTAAGACGGTCAAGGATTATCTCCAGATGGAGCTCACCCATTCCTGAAATGATGGTTTCCGCTGTTTCGGAATCGGTGGAAACCGTGAATGTGGGGTCTTCCTCGGATAATTTGACCAGAGCACGTGAGAGCTTATCCCTTTCTCCTTTATTCTCAAGAGTTACCGCAACGCTTAGAACAGGTGTTGGAAACTCAATCGCCTCAAGGATGATAGGGTTTTCCTCGCAGCATATAGTATCGCCTGTGGATGTATCCTTCAGCCCGGTGACTGCACCAATTTCGCCCGTATACAGCACATCCACCGATTCCCTTTTATCGGCGTGCATACGGAGTATTCTACCGGCTCTCTGCATCTTGTTCTCCGATGAGTTGAACACGTAGGAGCCTGATTCAAGAGAGCCGGAATAGACCCTCAGATAGACAAGTTTACCGACATGGCGGTCAGTGACAACTTTAAACGCCAGCGCGGCAAGCCTTCCGTCATCTCTGGGAATACGTTCAATAGGATTACCATCAAGGCACTGGCCGCTTACAGGCGGAAGGTCAAGGGGGCTTGGCAGGTAGGATACAACCGCGTCCAGAAGCCTCTGAACTCCCATGTTCCTGTACGCGCTGCCGCAAAGAACAGGGCATAGCGCATGTGAATGAGTGGCCTGCCTTATGGCAAGGCTGAGTTCCTTTCCGGAGATTTCCTCTCCTTCGCAGAACTTCTCAAACAGTTCCTCATCAATTTCACTTACTTTCTCTATGAGATGTTTTCTCCATTTTTTAGCTTCGGAGATCATATCGTCGGGAATAGGTTCTTCATGCCATGACATTCCACGGTCGGATTTGTCGTAGTAGACAGCGCAATTGTCTACCAGATCTACAATACCTCTAAAACCGTCTTCTGATCCGATGGGTAATACAACCGGTACCGAGTTGGCCCCAAGCTGTCTCTGAATTGATTCCACAACACCGTAGAAATCCGCTCCCAGCCTGTCCATTTTGTTTACAAAGGCTATCCTGGGTACCGAGTATTTTTCAGCCTGTCTCCATACGGTTTCTGACTGGGGTTCGACGCCGCCCACTGCGCAAAATAAAGCAACAACTCCATCAAGAACTCTGAGACTGCGTTCTACTTCCACAGTGAAGTCAACGTGCCCCGGTGTATCTATCAGGTTTATCATGTGATCACGCCATACTGTTGCTGTCGCAGCGCTGGTTATGGTTATGCCACGCTCCTGCTCCTGGGGCATCCAGTCCATTACGGCTTTTCCGTCGTGAACTTCACCCATTCTGTGCAGTTTGCCCGTATAGAAAAGTATCCTTTCCGACACGGTGGTTTTACCAGCGTCTATATGCGCCATTATTCCAATATTCCGGAGCTGTTCGAGTGTATACTTCCTTGACAATTTAATACTTCCGTTCAATCTATTCATGATAATTCAACAAAGAAGCCTGTTGATCCAGGCCCAGCAGGCCTGTAATATACTGAACAACTTAGATATTGCCTTATATGGGGGGCATATGCCGGAATTGAGAGTAAGAATCGCGATGCTTAACGATATTGACGATATCACGGATATCTCCCGTACAACGTGGGATGGAGATGATTATCTTGAAGGTAAA
Organism: Candidatus Aegiribacteria sp.; assembly: GCA_021108005.1. Classification (NCBI taxonomy): domain Bacteria; kingdom Pseudomonadati; genus Candidatus Aegiribacteria; species Candidatus Aegiribacteria sp. The sequence goes on along the minus strand of JAIORS010000183.1, from coordinate 6,997 downwards.
GCCCCCGGATGGATCAGGGGCGGCAGTCTGTATGTCGGCGAACTAAATGGAAAGGTTGTGGGAACCTTCAGGCTCACTCCAATGCCGGATGGAGTACTGTGGCTGGAAGGGCTTCGTATACATACCGATTACCAGGGCAGAGGATACGGAAGGCAGCTTGCCGATTTCTCATTTGTAATGGGAAAGAGGATTCTACAAAGCGGTGAAGCCGAATGCATGGAGTTCTCAACCTATATCCTGAATAATGAAAGCATACACATATCAATGTCGCAGGGATTCAAGGTTGTTAACCGCTTCATCCTCATGACAAGAGAAGGTATCCATTCCTCCGCGGAAATCGAGAGGACCGAACCCTCAAGTAATAATTTCATGGGTCTTACAGGCCATATACCCATCGGCTGGAAATACGCCAGGCTCTGCCCGGAAGGTATCGAGTGGGCACTGAAGCGATGTGATGCCTATAGAATTGGTAACGTCTGTTTCCTGAGAAAAAAGGGTTCCGATGAAACTACCCCGCTCCGGGGAGCGTTCGATGATCCCGACGGTTTTCTCGATGGGGCGGAGGCAGCAGCCTTGACAGCAGGCGACTCGCATTCGTGCATAATTGTCCATGAATCATGGAAGGATCTAATAGAAAGGGCTTACCATAGAGGTTACAATACATGGGAGCCTGTGGATAATTACAACGTGCTGGTATTTCGATATACGATGTAAAATAGAAGATTCATCCGATTCACTGAATTCCCTTTGTACTGTTTCCCAGTCTTTGATATATTCTGCGTTAACAAATGCCGGGGTGGTGGAATTGGCAGACACAACGGACTTAAAATCCGTTGCTCCTTTAGGGGCGTGAGGGTTCAAGTCCCTCTCCCGGCACCATTCTCCGAAAGGGTTATCTTGGCTGAAATTCGAGTATTACCCGACACAGTTATCAATCTGATCTCAGCTGGTGAAGTGGTGGAGAGACCCGCGTCGGTGGTAAAGGAACTCATTGAGAACGCACTTGACGCGGAAGCCACAGAGATCACTGTAGAACTGGAACAGGGAGGAAGAAAGTCCATCATTGTGCGGGATAACGGCCTGGGTATGAACAGGCACGATCTTCTTCTCTCCGTTCAGAGGCATGCGACAAGTAAAATTTCATCAAGCAGTGACCTGGATACACTATCAACACTTGGATTCAGGGGTGAAGCCCTTCCAAGCATAGCAGCAGTGACCCATTTTTCCGTTCTTACTTCTGACGGTGGTGACGGATGGAGAATGCAAATGGACGGTGGAGTGCTAAGGGATGTTTCTGCCGCCGCAAGAACCAGGGGCACTACAGTTACTGCCGCCGGGCTTTTTTACAACCAGCCTGCAAGAAGACGCTTTCTCAGAACGCAGGCTACAGAACTGACGTGGGTTGAAAAATATCTTACCGGATGCGCTCTTGCGAAGAGCGAGATAACCTTCAGACTGTCTCATAACGGAAACGAGCTTTTCCATCTTCCCGCAGATCAGTCCGTTCCTGCAAGGCTTCGCTCCAGATACAACCTGCCCGGAGACAGCAGATACGTTAAGTCCGAGGGACACTCCGGAGGAACATCCGTGAAGCTCATATGGTTTCCTGACAGCCGCTGGAACAGGAAAACTCACCAGTATATCCTGGTAAACGGCAGGATGATTTATTCGGGTCTGGTTTCAGGCCCTGTAGACGCTGCGATAGCAGGCCCTGCGGGTTATCCGCTTCTGTACTGCAGCGTTTCAGTACCTCCGGATGAAGTTGATGTAAACGTTCATCCCGCAAAGCGTGAAGTAAGGTTCAGAAAACCTTCATCGATCAGGGAGGCTGTTGAATCCGCGCTTGGCGAGCTTTCATCATCAAGAAAGAGTGCTATAACCTTGATGACCGGCAGTAGAGATTCTGCGGGTATCACCTACGAAAGATCCTATGAGAAGATAGACTCGGACGCTCTATTTGATGCCGCAATGAAAGTTCAGGCACCCTCTTCAGTCAAGGCAGCCGAAAGTTCAGAACAGGGTTTTCCGATTGTTCAGATAGGCAGGTCCTATCTTGTGACTTCCACCGATAAGGGCATAGTCCTCATTGACCAGCATGCAGCCCATGAGAGGGTACTGTTCGAAACGATACTGAACACCATGAACAGCGATATGGAATCCGGGCAGCAGAAACTGCTTCTCCCGGAGAATGTAAAACTCGATGCGTCAGAACGTGAACAGCTGGACGATTACAAAAGCGTTCTTAACAGCTCGGGATTCGAGTTTCATGTCGAGGGCGAAACACTTGTTCTTACTGCCGTTCCCCCCGGAACTTTTCACGGAATAGGCGCACTTCGCGAAATCCTCAGGTCACTTCAGGACCCTGAGAATGAAGACAAGCCCATTCGCGAGAGAGTAGCCGCCGCCGCAGCATGTGCAGGAGCAGTGAAATTCGGCGATCATCTATCTCCCGATGAAACCAGGCATCTTGTGGATCAGCTTTTCTCAACACAGGACCCGTTTCACTGTCCCCATGGAAGGCCTACACTTATAGAGATATCTTTTGAGGAACTTGGTAAGAAATTTGGAAGATAGCACTGCTGTCCCGGTGCTGACCGGATGCACGGCTTCCGGAAAGACCGGAATCCTGCTCAAGTTGAAGCAGAAATACGATTTCGAAATAGTCAGCGCTGACTCAAGACAGGTTTACAGGGGAATGGACATTGGGACAGCAAAGCCGGAGCCTGCGGAGCGGTTAATTCTTATTCATCATCTTGTAGATTGCATTGATCCGGATGAAGCTTTTTCCGCAGGGATGTTCGCCAGGGAAGCACGGAGACTGATTCGCGAAATAGAGAACAGAAATTCAATTCCAGTAATTGCCGGTGGAACAGCCCTTTACCTGATGGCGCTTACTGGAGGTCTTGATCCTATGCCCGACAGGTGCAGCGGCGTTAGAGACGGTCTGAAAATGCTTGAAGAGGAAATCCCGGGAATACTGTACCGTATGCTCGAAAGGCTGGATACGAAGACTGCTGAGGTTACGGGTTCCGGAGATATAAGAAGGCAGATAAGGGCAATTGAGCTTTACGCATTGACGGGGAAAGTACCGTCAGCTTTGCGAAGGGGGGGAGATCAGACGCTAACGGAGAAATTCAGAATAGTTGGTATCTCCCTGCCGAAGCAGGAACATCGCAGAAGAATAAGGGCAAGAGCAGAGAAGATGATAAGACAGGGATTGATAGACGAAGTAAAATCATTACTGGATAGCGGCTGGGGAAGGGAGAGCATTCTGGGGAGAACCATAGGATACAGGGAAATTCTGGATTTCCTTGAGGGAGTCATACCTTCTATAGAAGACACTGTCGATGCAATAGCCATTAATACATGGCACCTTGTGCGAAGGCAAAAGAACATGTTCAAACGACTTGAAGGAATTGTCTGGGTCGAGGATGACCCGGATCTGATTGAGAAACTACTGTTCGGTGAAAGGGGACTCTGATGGAGAAGAAGAGGGAATCGGGAGAAATCCTCGAGCATATGCTGCTGGAGGAGGTAAAAATTGAAGATATTGAATTCATTGAACCTCCGGATGAATGGAATCCTGAGCTTCATCAGAAGGAATCCTACGTACCACCGGTTCTTATTGAGGAAAAACCGAAGAACGATGAAGTTGAGGGGGAGGGCGAATCGAAGAAATACTGCCTGCTGGCTCATCACAGATGTTTCTGGAAAGCCTACGCGAAGGGGCAGTTCACTATGAAAGTACTGGTTGTTCATAGCAATGTACACATTTCACTGGCCCATGATTCCATTAAGAACTGTTCTGAGGAAGCACTGCTGTTCGACGGCCTTCTCCGTAACGGGTTATGCGAAAACAGGAGCAGGCTTTCGGAGCTTCTCGGATATTCGAGGGCGAGGATCACTCAGATACTCAATCTTCTCAAACTTCCGATTGAAATGCGGCAGAAACTCCTGCTGACCGATGATATCAGTGAATTCCAGCTTCGACCCATTGTACGAGTAGAAGATGGCAAGGTTCAGAAGGAGATGTTCAGCCACCTCATAAAAGGTAAGGTCACAGGCAGACAGATGGCTCTTTTCACAGGTGATAAGCAGAAGAAAGATGATAAGAAGACCCTGACGGACATCGAAGACCTTATGGCCGAGGATATCCAGTCCGATGAATCGGAGGAAATCGCATACGAAGATAACAACGATTTCATTGATGAAGAAGCCTCCAGCGATATTATTCAGCCGATCTATGTTTCAGAGCTAATGCAGCTTTTAAGACTCAGAAGCGTTAACTGGGAAAAGGAGGCCGAGAAGAAGAATATCAGCAGGATCGATATGGAATTCCTCGGAGGGATATTCAAACTGCGAAACGGGCTTTACAAAGAGGCTGTGGATATCCTGGAGGGTGTAGTAGAGGCAAACCCGGATTATGCTCCGGCTTATTTTTACATTGGTAAGTGTTTCAACCTGATGGGAAATCCTGATTCTGCAGAGAATGCCCTTAGAACAGCCCTTGAGATGATTCCGGAGGAACCGGATTATCTGGTTGAACTGGCGATAGTCCTTGAAAAGCAGAAAAGAGACACCGAAGCTTCGACCTTCTACAAAAAAGCAGGTTTACTTCGAAGAAAACCCCGTAAGGGAGATGCAGGGTGAGATACGGGGCATTCCTGCTGTTTCTCCTTCTATTTTTGACCACCTGTGCCAAGATGGCAGCCCCCGGGGGAGGGCCTGTGGATAAGACCCCTCCGGAGATAGTTTCCGTATTTCCAACTCCTGGAGCCGGATATACTGATCTTCGGGAAATAACCATAGAGTGGAGCGAAAGGCTGGAAGAGGCTTCCGCTGCTGTTTTTATATATCCAGCCATGGAATACAGACTGGATGTAAGCGGTTCCACAATGAAGATAGAGCTTGATTCGGCCGTTGGATCGGACCCGCTCATTATTCATCTGCCGAAGGAGATCCGTGACAGAAGGGGCAATCGGGCGGGATTTTCTGAGGATCTTGTCTATAGCTCGGGTGACTCACTCCCAACGGGTCAGTTGACGGTTGCAATGACAAGGCAGGGAGGAGGCAACCTCTCAGGGATTACGCTGGTTGAACTCTACCGTGATTCTCTTCTGGTTCGGAGGACATCGCCCGACTCAACCGGTACAGCATGGATAAAATGGCTGCAATCAGGGAATTACAGGTTGCTGTGTTACGAAGATCCGGACAGGTCGTACCTGTGGAATTCAGAGCAGGAAGCCGGTGTTGACAGTTCGTTCGTATTGGTAGAAAATGACAGTTTAACGCTTGACGCCATATTGACCGTTGTAGATACTGCAGGACCAGTTCTTTCCGAAATAACGGCTTTTGACAGCTACCATGTGCAATTGCTTTTTAACGAAGAAGTATCATACGAATCCTTCGATTCCGGAGAGGTGGTTCTGAAGGACAGTATCGGGAATGAAATTCTGGTAAACGGATTCTGGCTGCCGGGCGGATTTTCGGGGAATACTGTGGTACTTGATACGCACAGGATTCCCGATGCGGAGATAACTGCCTACGTATCAGGTATTGAAGATCTTATCCTCAATTCATCAGCTCCGGATTCCCTTGAATTTTTCGGTCTTGATTCCATACCTGCGGACAGTCTCAGGATACGATCCTACTATCCTGCTCCCGGAGCAGAAAATGCCGATCCTGCAGGTCCGTATCGAATTTCGTTCAACTACTGGATAGATCCCGATTCCCTGGCTGACAGATTCAGTCTTACAAGGATAACTGACAGCACCACGGTTCAAGGATCACTGATCGTGATAGATGGAAGATCTTTTGAGTTCTATCCCGAACATCAGCTCATAGGTGAGCAGCAATACAGATTAGAACTGCTTCCAGGCCTGTCGACACTATGGGGTGACACACTCCAGATGCCGTTCACATGGGCATTTGCGGCATTATGGGGGGATGAACCCGGTTCGATCACCGGTAGAATCAGCGGTTCGGTATTCCCGACTGTGAAACTACAGATCAGCAGAACTGGAGGAGGAGGGGACGCGGCCGTAACCTACGCGACTGTCCAATCAGGGGATTACCGGGTTAACGATATACCCGCCGGGCGTTACACTGTCGCGGCATTCGTAGATTCCGACAACGGAGGAACGTGGAGCTCAATGGAGCCATATGGCACATTTCCAGGTGTGGTTCTTGTCCAGCCTGGTCTTATTACAGGGGATGTGAACATTGAAATTCTGCCCTGAGGAGAAATTCAGCAGGACGAAATGCACCGGTTGTGGCATCTGCGCAAAGGTATGTCCTTCACATGCCATACATATGAGTGACGGGTATCCGGTCTTCAACAGTTCCCGATGCATCGGCTGCTGTCATTGCGGATTGTTCTGTCCGGAGAACGCATTCGGAATGGAGCCAATTCCCGAAAACGCAGCTGCTCCGAAGCAATACAGAGCACTACTTGAGAGCAGAAGATCTATCCGTTTCTATTCGGATAAAGTGCCATCGGAAGAAGATATAAGTAAGCTTATCTCCATAGTGTCTCAATCTCCCACTGGTGTAAATGCACAGGGAATAATCGTAAGGGTTATCAGCGGAACTGATAACATCAGGAGGCTCTTAGAGCCTGTCAGGAAGATGCTTGATATTTTGTCTTTCACAGGCCTTCCTCACATTATCGGGAAGATAACCGGGATGACCGCGCATATAAAGAGCCTGCGAGCGGGAGAGGATGCAATCTTCAGGGGGGCGCCAGTTGTGCTTTTCTTCCATGTCCCCAGGAAGAACATCACAGGTTACACTGACGGAGTTATCGCAGCTTCCGCAGTAATGAATTATGCCGTATCCATGGGAATGGGCACACTCTGGAACGGCATCGCTGAGAAGATCTATCCATTCGTAAAATCCTGGCACACCCGTGAAGCAAGGGGAACAAGGCTTACAGCGGTTCTATGTATCGGTTATCCCGCCCTGAAACCGAAATGGAAAGCTCCGGAAAGAATCTACA
>JAIORS010000182.1 GCA_021108005.1 Candidatus Aegiribacteria sp. | reverse complement strand
CCGGCGACCCCCTGCTCCCAAAGCAGGTGCGCTACCGAACTGCGCCACGCCCCGAATTACGAAGGCAATATACTACTAATTTTGTTACACTGATGGCAAGAGGAAAATGCTATTGATATATTTGTCTGTACATGAGATGGGAACCATATTCATGTTTATTGCATTCCCTTAAGATAGCTTATCACGATTTGTTTTTGAGAGGATAAATTCAAATGCTTAAAAAAATCATTCTGCTTACGTTTTTAGCGACTGCCTTCTCTTACGCCGGCAGTACTATGCTTTCGAACAATTTCAGTTATTCCATACCTCACTATTCGGTAAGCCTTCAAAACGTCAGTTCATCAGACATTAAAATTCTTGAAGATCAGGGATTTCTCATCGAATGGGCCCACGGTGGAAAAGCCATGATATACGTCGATTCCTCGCAGGAGGATATGCTCCGTCATATGGGCTTCAGCCCTGTTCCGGTACCGGTAACGGTGCCTCTGGTTCCATTTCCTTCTCTTCAGGACATTTACGACTCTATTGACGCTGTCGTTGCAGCACACCCCGCTATCTGCAGAAAAGTTACAATAGGCACCAGCGTTGAAGGAAGACCGATTGAAGCCGTAGTTGTTTCCGATAACGTTTCCACCGAGGAGATCGAACCCGAGATGAGAATCCACGGAGGCATACATGGCGATGAACCGGCAGCATCAACTACCACACTCCACTACCTCGAGGTACTTACGGATAATTACGCCACAAGCCCGATGTGCGAGTACATTGTAAACAATACGGAAACCTGGATTATTCCTGTTCTCAATCCGGATGGTTACTTCCATGACAGTCGGACAAACGCCAATGGAGTTGATCTTAACAGAAACCTGAGCTATATGTGGACCGGCTCCGGAGGAGGATCAGCGCCTTTCTGCGAGCCCGAAACCCGGGCACTCAGAGACCTTACGATGCAGGACTGGCCTGCTGTCGAGAATTTCATTAACCCGTTCTCAGCCGGCCTGTCTCTCCACGGCGGCGAGAAATGCATCAACACTTTATGGAATTACACATTAGATCCACTTCCGGAGGATTCGGGACTCATTCATCAGCAGGCCATCGATTACGCCTCCGATCCTGGAATAGTCAGCTATTTCAGCGGCAGCTTCTGGATAGCTTACCCCGGAGCCATCTGGTATGTAACACATGGTGATGTGAACGACTGGAGCTACGGTGAATGCGGGACCATCGACCATACTATAGAAGTCCACGAGAACAAGCATGTATCCGACTGGCCGGGGGTCGATAACGCTCACTACATGGCAATACTGGAGTTTTTTACCAGCAGCACTTACGGCATATGGGGAACAGTTACCGATTCGTCGGGAGATCCTGTCGACGCGCAGCTTGCATTAGGTATCCACGACGGTACCGATTCAGAATCACTCAGATTCTGCAGAACCGATGTAACCCTCGGTGATTACCATAAATCACTTCTTCCGGGAATCTACGACGTGGAAGTAACCGCTGATGGTTACACATCACAGTCGGTTGAAAATATTTCTGTAGGCTCGCAGGAAAGGGTGGAAGTAAGTTTTGTTCTTTCGCAGGTTGGAATAGAGGGGGCCGAAGAGGGGTTCGAAGGAGCCTTTTCCGCGTTCCCAAATCCATCCCGCGAAAGTTGCAGTTTCTCCATACCTGAAACGGGGGTTGGAGGAACGATGTTAATTTACGATATTACAGGCCGTTCCGTAACGATGCAGGACGTTTCTCCGGAAACCGATAGTTTCGTATGGAATTTGATAGAAACTGACGGTTCTCTGGTTCCTTCCGGAATGTACATCGCGCGATTCAGCAGCGGGTATTCCAACTGGACCACAAGGGTAATAGTAAACAGATAGTGACATATCGAAAGGTTCATAAAGATGGCACATAAGAAATCATCAAGCAGTTCCAGAAACGGACGCGATAGCGCTGGCAGAAGACTCGGCGTAAAGGCCGCAGCCGGACAGATGCTTACAGCTGGAACCATCATAATGAGGCAGCGTGGAACCAGAATCCATCCCGGAGTTAACGTTGGCAGAGGTAACGACGATACCCTGTTCGCGAAGGTAGACGGCAGACTCAAATTTCACTCAATGGGTGGAAGAAAGGTTGCATCTGTAATTTTAGAACAGATTTAACCAACCGTAATGAAAATCCAGGCTGACTTAATCCTGACCGATATCGGCGAACTGGTTACAATGTCCGGTTCGCCAGGCCTTCGAAGGGGAGAGGCTGCGAAGGAACTTTCCATCATTCATGATGGCGCGGTTGCTTCCAGTAAGGGCAGGATAGTTTGGACAGGTCACTCACGTTATGCATCTGACTTCGTAGATCTTATTGATAACAGCCTTGAAATAGACCTTGCGGGCAAGGTAGTTACGCCTGGTTTCGTGGATTCACATACGCATCCTCTTTACGCAGGTACCAGACAGATCGAATTCGCCCTCCGCGCAGGTGGAGCCGATTACGAAGAGATATCGGCTGCCGGCGGAGGCATACTCAACAGCGTCATCAGAACGAGGCAGGCCACACCGGAATCCCTCGAAGATACACTGGTGAAGCACCTCACAACCATGCTCCTTCTTGGCACAACCACCGTTGAAGTAAAAAGTGGATACGGCCTTGATCTCGAAACGGAGATAAGATGTCTGGAAACGGCGAAAAGACTCTCGGATAACTGGCCGCAGACAATTGCGAAAACATTCCTCGGAGCACATGAGGTTCCACTCGAGTACCGGAATCGGCCGGATGAATACATAAAGTATTTGATCGATGCAGTTCTCCCTGAAATAAAAGCGGCAGATCTTGCTGATTTTGTAGATATATTCTGCGAAAAGGGCGTATTCACCGCACAGCAGTCAGAACGTTACCTTCGAGCCGCAAAGGATATGGGGTTCGGTGTCAGGATGCACGCAGATGAATTCCATGATACAGACGGCGCTTCTGTAGCTGTTGATGTGGGCGCATTGAGCGCTGATCATCTCCTTTCAATTTCTGATAAGAATATAAAAAAAATAGCCGGGAGTAATACAGTGGCTACACTGCTTCCCGGAACCGCGCTTTTCCTTGGCAAGCCATTCCCACCAGGAAGAAAACTTCTCGACGCAGGCGCTGCTGTTGCAATCGCGACCGACTTCAATCCGGGGAGCTGTTTCTGTGAATCGATGCCGTTTATGATAAACCTTGCGGTATGCGGGTGTGGCTTCACCATAGAAGAATCGTTAACCGCAGCTACAGTCAACGGTGCCGAAGCACTTGGAATGGGCGATCGCAAGGGTGCTCTTGTTCCGGGGATGGATGCTGATATGATAATTTGGGACCTTGATGATTACCGTGGTATTGCTTATCACATGGCAATACCCGATATTGAGGACGTGATTATCGCGGGACAACTGATTTCCAGTATGTTTGAGTAGTACTTACAACATTTAAGTGCAACCAGAGGATGAAGCATGATTGATATTGAACAGCGTCGGAAGGTTCAGGATCTTATTCAGGAAGGCAAATACGACAGCGCTGAGAAAGTTCTGAACCGTATGATCAATGAAGAACCCGAAGAAGCTTCCATACACAATTCACTAGGTGATGTTCTTGCTAAACTTGATCGCATTGAAGATGCACTTAAGCACTTCGGAATAGCCGGGCAGCTTTACTGTGACAACGGGCTTCACTCAGCCGCCCTATCTGTTGCGAGAAAAGCACTTAGAATGGATGACGGATTCGCAGAAGCTCACTTCATAAAAGCGTTGAGCTTCGATAAGCAGGAAAAATTCGAAGACGCGGAAAAGGAATACCTCAAATACCTTAAATCAAAACCATCACTCAAGGAACCTCCCGTGCTTCAATCATGCCTTGCCATGACAAGACTCAACCCGGATGATAATAAATGGGTAATACGCTTCGCCAAGGTTGCCGCCGCGAAAGATGATGATGTTTCACTTAAACTTGCAATAGAAACTGCCAGCGAACGGAAAATGAAGGAAACCGGTCAGTTTGAACGAATGCTTAAAAAACTCAACAGAAAGCTTCATCCCGACACAACCAAACCTGTTTCACCTCCGCAGCCTCCACCAGACAAAACACCTGCTAAAACAACTAAGAAAACCAAAAAGATTGAAAGCGCTCCTCAAGTTCCTCCACCTGAGGAGATACTTGTCGAGATAACTGCAATAGATGAAGCCCTGCCCTCCGCGTCCATAGATGAAGTTAAATTTGAGGAATCCGATTTTATTGAACCTCTCGAACACGATTACGATGAAGATATCAAAGACACCATCCTCGCTGAAAGGAAGAGAATAGGTGAATACTTCATAGCGGAAGGACTTCTTGAGGCTCCGGACGTTCTCAGAGCGCTCGACATACAGAAGGGTGGAGATTCGGAAAGAAGACTGGGCGACATCCTTGTAAGTATGAATCTTGTTTCCGTTAAACAGCTTCAGGAAGCTCTCTCCCTGCAGGTCGAAGACATGAGAAGCAATCTGGACAGATCGAGGGGGGACGGACTCGGATATGTGGAATTGGGTAATCTGCTCCTTGAAGTCGGAGATTTCTACGGCGCAATTGACTCGTATCTCAGGGCATGTACTATCTACCGGGCCAATGAACGGGAGTATATGGTATTCGAACTGCTCGAGGGTGTGCTTGACATCTGTCCTGAATCACTCAGCGCCGCGAAGGAAATTGTAAGAATAAGAAATGCCATGGATGTAGACGGGCAGGCAAGGGCTTTTTACAGGCTTTCTGTAGCTTACCTGCTGAACGACAGCCCGCACGAAGCACTGGCTGCGCTCGAGGAATCAGTATCGGTTGATTCCAGCTTCGAGATGGCAAGAACGCTCATGGACGGCATCCGCCCGGGTCTTGCCGACAGCGAGGATTACGCTGACATAGCCATGATACTGGCAGACATTGACCGCAAATTCGACCGGGATTCCGCCAAATCACTCGCAGGTATCATCAAGGAATTCCAGGAGGGTATTGATAGTGCCGTACCCATCGATGATTTCAATACACATTACGATCTTGGAATAGCCTATATGGAAATGGGCCTTTACCGTGAGTCTCTCTCGGAGTTCGAACAGGTGCTCAAAAGCCCCGATTTCAGAATGAAAGCACGTGAAATGCTTGGAAGATGCTGTATTTTCCTTGAACGCTACGATGAGGCTGAAGATCACTTCAGAAAGGGACTGTCAACCACAGCCGGAGACCTGAAGTCATCCGTGGGATTCCATCTGGCTATAGCGGACGTTTACAGGGCTACAGGCCGGACTTCGCAAGCCGAGAAGGAACTCGCAGCTGCCTCCAAGCTTGATCCGGAAATGGTCAAGGTACAGCGCTCACTGGGGTAGCATTGCTCGGTATTCAGTCGGTAATTCCATGCTCTCCCGCGTCAGCTTCCGGATTCAGAAAAACAGATAGACTTATTTCATGCAACGGTTGCGTTCTGAATGACTGGATAGATTTCCTTTACAGCGCAAACAGCACATTTATTACACTGAAATACAGAAGGGGTCTTCTAACCAGAAGACTCACCATCCGTCGAAATCAAGGTGTTGACTGGGGCTTTGTTTTACAGGGGCAGGAACCTTCCATATGCCGGAAAAAATGCATTTTCTGTTTTGTAGACCAGCTTCCCCGCGGTGTCAGGCCATCCCTGCTTGTAAAGGATGACGATGTAAGGTACTCATTTGTCCAGGGTACTTACGTAACACTTGACAGGGATGATACCGAATACGCCATTCGTAAGCGCCTGACGCCCCTGCATATCTCAGTTCATGCAACGGATCCCTCGGTAAGGGGAAGGATACTGGGTACAGGCAGAAAGGAACCTGTAATGCCCATGCTTGAACAACTCTCCGAAGCTGGAATTGAAATGGAAACTCAGATAGTGGTGGTTCCCGGGCTGAACGATAAAGAGAACCTTGACAGAACTCTGGAAGATCTTCTTTCAGTACCCCGCGTTATATCGGTTGGAGTTGTGCCGGTCGGACTGACTAAATACAGGGCCGGGCTACCGAGAATCAGAAGATCAACTTCTACTGAAGCACATCAGATTGTCAGACAATGCGGCAAATTGAGGGAGAAGGCAATTGAAAGCCGCGGAAACGGCTGGGTATACCCATCGGACGAATTTTTCATTATGGCAGGTCTGGATATTCCACCTGCATCCTATTACAAGAACTGCAGACTCGAAGAAAATGGAATAGGACTGCTGGCGAGCCTTCTGGAAATACGAGGAAGAATATTTACAGGAAGCGGAGCAGTGTGCACAGGAACGCTTGCCGCTCCATATCTGAATCGTGTATTGAAGGACAGTGATTATCTGGTAAAAGCTGTTGAGAATACTTTCCTCGGGCCTGAAATTGGAGTGGCGGGGCTTCTTTCCGGAGTGGATATAATAAAGGCTGCTGGAGAACTTCCGGATTCTTATAGTACTGTAATACTGCCTTCTGTTATGTTCAACCATGATATGTTAACACTGGATGATCTCAATCCTGAAGAAATAAGTCAATCAACAGGCAGAGAGATACTCGTAGTAAGAAATCTGGAGGAACTTGACTGATATGATAACTCTTCCCATTTATATCGTTTTTCTGGTTTTCCTGGGAATACTCATGGTTATGGAAATGAACAGAAGAAAAATGCTATCGTACAAAGATAGAATTAAAAATCTGGAGAGTAAGCTGGGATTACTCAAGGAAGAACTTAATGGACTGGAAAAGCTGAAATCGGAAATGCTCTCCAGAATCGGATTATCCCTCAGAAAGCCGCTGGAGTCTGTGCGGGAAACGGCAATAGAGCTTTCCAGGCCCCTTGACAGATCCCCGGTAGTGAAGGAACACCTGGCAAGATTGACAGCTGAAATCGAGGAAATCGAAAATTTTCTGAATGTGATGAAAGAACTTGCAGCCCTCGAGAACATGGACCTTACCGATAAATCGCAGCTTCCTGACGGAGCGGAATCAGCCATTGTATCACTTGACGAACTACTGTTTGAAACCCTTAATGAATGGAATGAACGCTTCTCAACCATGGGAGTATCCCTGGCAATGTCAGTGGATGAAGACGTCCTCGTCTCGGGAAGCAAATATTATCTCAGGCATTCTCTTGAGAATATACTGTCTGAAATCTCGCGTATCATGTGTTCTGGTTCTCTCATTCATATAATGCTTACAGGGGAAAATGATTCTGTAAGGCTTTCAATCGTACATAAAGGTGAAAAACAGAGCGATGCAAAGCAGTCAGCTTTCGGTGTGGAGCTGGCCCGTCAGATTGTAAGTGCACACAACGGGTGGCTCACGGGAGATATTACAACTGGTCAATATGCAATTGAGCTTCCACGTGTAGTTATTGTTAAAAGTTAAGCAATGTCAAATTAATCGAGAGAAGCGGTAAATGAGAAACAGCATTTTCAGAAAGTACGACATCAGAGGCATATTCCCTGATGATCTTGATAGAAGCACAACCATCAGGCTGGGGAAGGTTCTCGGTTCAATCGCGAACGACCGTATCGCCGTGGGAAGAGATTGCCGGAACTCCGGCTCTATGTTGACGAAATGGCTTGCCGATGGAATTCGCTCTGCTGGACGTGATGTTATCGACCTCGGTGTACAAACTACACCAATGACCTATTACGCCGCTCACACCCTTAATCCGGATATTACCGTTATGATTACCGGCAGCCATAACCCCCCGGAATACAACGGTTTTAAAATAATGTACGGACATGAAACGATATACGGTGATTCAATTCAGGATCTACGCGGGAAAATGGATAGTTTCTCCGACTCAGTTGAGATCTCCCCGGATTCATCACTGCGGATGGTTTCAGTAAGGGAATCGTACCTTGAGAGACTTCTTGCGGAGTTCTCGCTTGACAGATCCCTAAGAATTGTGGTCGATGCCGGTAACGGAACCGGTGGAGACACCGCCATTTCGGCTCTTGAAAGTCTTGGATGCAGAGTAATTCCTCTTTACTGTGATACGGATGGTGAATTCCCAAACCATCACCCCGACCCTACGATTGAGGAAAATCTTCGCGACCTCAGAGAAACAGTTATCAGTGAAAAAGCTGACATGGGCATCGCATTTGACGGGGATGCCGACCGTCTTGGAGTAATAGACAACAGGGGAAATGTTATCAGGGGAGACATGATACTGATAATTCTGGCGAGATCACTGCTGAAACACAATCCCGGCGCAACTGTTATTTCAGAGGTTAAGGCCTCGGAACTGTTCTTCTCCGAAATAAAAAAAGCCTCCGGAATTCCTGTCATGTCCCCTACCGGCCATTCGATCATCAAGAAGGCAATGGTTGATCAGAATGCGCTCCTCGCCGGAGAAATGAGCGGTCACATCTTCTTCAGAGACCGTTACTACGGGTACGATGACGCCCTGTATGCGGCATTAAGACTAATCGAGATAATAGCTTCCGACAATCTCCCGCTTCACAGATACCTGGAAGATCTTCCGGAAATATTCTCCACTCCTGAGATAAGGGAGGATTGCAGCGACAGCGCTAAATTTGTACTTGTGGATAATATTACTGAACTACTGCAGGCAGATAATTACACTGTAGATACAACCGATGGTGCCCGGATAGCATTTCCCGATGGCTGGGGTCTGGTAAGGGCGTCGAATACCCAGCCCGTTCTTGTAATGAGATTCGAGGCTGGAACTAAAAACGGGCTTTTAAACTATGAGGAAACAACACGTCATTACATAGAAGAAGCCAGGAGGAAAATGGATGTCTAGAGAAAAGGTCGAAGCTCTCGAGAAGGAAATATCATCACGGAAGCCTATTCTGGATAGTCTTAAATCAAGGTTTTCCAGTGTTATTGTCGGTCAGGAAGAACTCCGTATGGGTCTTATCACGGCATTACTATGCGACGGGCATGTTCTGATCGAGGGTGTTCCCGGGCTTGCAAAAACGCTTGCCGCGAGAACTCTGTCAAAATGCGTCAGCGCCTCATTTTCAAGGCTGCAGTTCACCCCTGACCTGCTTCCCACAGATCTCACCGGAACGATGATATTCAAACCGGAGACCAACACTTTCGAAGCCAGAAAAGGGCCAGTCTTCGCTCAATTCATACTCGCAGATGAGATTAACAGAGCCCCGGCGAAGGTTCAGAGTGCCCTTCTTGAAGCGATGCAGGAGCGCCAGGTTACCTTTGGCGGTGAAACCCATCGTCTCCCCGCACCTTTCTTTGTAATGGCAACCCAGAATCCAATCGAACAGGAAGGGACTTATCCTCTTCCGGAAGCCCAGGTTGACAGGTTTCTCATGAAACTGAAGGTAGATTATCCTTCATCTGATGAAGAAATCGAGATACTGAAAAGAATCGGAGGAAAACCGATTCCTTCAATAGAACCGGTTATGAACCCCAACACGGTCATTGAACTTCAACAGCTTGCTTCGCAAGTTCTCGTAGAGGACGATGTCATGAATTACATAGTCAGGCTTACTACAGCCACACGTAATCCAGCGCAGGCGGGCCTGAAGGATATAGAGGATCTCATCTCGGTGGGAGCCAGCCCGAGAGGTTCTCTCGGTCTGCTTGCTGCCTCAAGAGCCAGATCTCTTCTGTACGGCCAGCCATTTGTAGATCCGGCAATAGTGAAGGAAGTCGCGCATGACGTCCTTCGTCACCGGATAATTCTATCCTTTGAGGCGGAAGCTGAAGAAATCGGCGTTGAAGAAATATTAGACAGGATCATGAACCGGATCCCGGTTAAATAGCCGAGCCGCTGGCCATGGAAAACGTACACTCACTTTTCAAGCGTGTTAAAAGAATTGAGCTCCAAACCAGAAAGCTGGTGGCGCAGCTTGTAAGCGGAGATTACAGCTCTGTCTTCAGGGGGCAGGGAATGGAATTTTCCGACCTTCGTCCCTACGTTGAGGGAGACGACCCGAAACAAATTGACTGGAACGTATTCGCCAGAACCAGAACGCCGTTCGTAAAAGTGTTTACAGAGGAAAGAGAATTGATGGTGCTTCTTATCGTGGATCTTTCCGGCAGCCTTCGTTTTGGTTCGTTGAATTTGACAAAGGCTGAAAGAGTAGCTGAAGTTGCGGCGGTACTGGCCCTTTCCGCTTCTGAAAGCAACGACAGAGTCGGTATGCTTACTTTTTCCGATACGGTTCATAATTACATCCCTCCGGAAAAGGGAAGAAAACATGCCCTGGGTCTTGTTCGCACTATCCTTCAGGTACCGGATAAGCAGGCTCCAGCGAACCTTGACTATGCTCTTAAATACATGGGAAGAGTACTCAAAAGACGTGCTCTTATTTTCATAATAAGCGATTTCGCGTTCCCCTCCGGCAGCCGGCTTCTGAAGGCTGCCGTTGCAAAACATGACGTAGTCGGGATACATGTATTCGATCCAAGGGAACTCCATCTGCCAATGATGGGAAGGGTAAGGTTCAGAAATCCCGAAACGGGCACTGAGAAAGTTGTAAATACAAGTTCGGGGAAATGGAGAAATAAGTTCGCGGACAATGTACGTATGGTCCAGAAAGCCAGGGAAGAGCTTTGTCGCGAGAACAAGTTGGACCTTGTAAGTATTTCCACGTCTGATGATCTTGTTCTTCCACTGCGCAGGTTCTTCGAACTGAGAAAAAAGAGAAGACGCCGATGATACCCGGAGTAATGGCTCTTTTCCTTCTGATTTCCGATGTTGAGGCAGTTCAATGCTCTCTGGGCGTTCCTGTCACGATTGATTATTCCATTCCGGAGGGTTTTGTACCGTACCCCCTTGAAGTAACCGATGATTTCTTTCTGCTCGAGCAGAATGGCGACAGCATTACGATTGTACCGATGGTGCTTGATACCCTTATCCTTCCACCTCTTTACGCGCTTTCGGATTCTCTGGAAATGGACTTTTCAGCACCTCATATAGAAGTTGTCAGGACAATGCCTGATACAACATGGACAGTTCCGGTATTCCCTTCACCTCTTAATCACAGGATACCTCCAGGTTTCGCCGAAGATTACCTTGACAGGCACAGGTTCTGGGAAAGATGGGGGAGAGTTCCATCGAACATGTGGCTTCTCCCGGCAATTTTGTTACTGGCCGCAGTTATTGCAGTACTTATTGTATGGCTGATACAAAGAAAACGAAAAACACTCTCAACCACTGATGCTTCTTCCACAGCGAAACACTCAATTTCTCCTCTTGATGAGGTTCAGGCCCTTCTCGATTCAAAGGCTTTCGCCGATGGCAGATGGATTGAATACTACAGGGATGTTGACCGGCTTCTCCGTGATACGGTCGCTTTCAGATTCGCTATTTCGAATAGAGCCTATACATGGCATCAAATAAGAAGACAACTTTCCAGAGAAAAGGGCGGCAGGGAGTTTATAGATGATTCCTCAGAACTTTCGAAGGAGATCACACTTCAGAGATACGCCTCATGGGGCGGATCACGGGAACGGGCCAAAAGGTACACATCTTCGCTCCTCTCCCTGAGAAGGGAGTGGCACAGATAATGAGTTTCCAGTTCTTCCCGGCTCTGATAGCATTACCCATACTTCTCGCGCTGACTTTCCTGCTTTCCCGAAACCGCAAGGTGACATCACAGACTTACAGCGGACCGTTCTCCTTTAAGTCCATTTCCGGTTCCCCGGGTGAAAAGCTTGCTGTTCTGCTGCAATGGATTGGAATTACCCTTCTTTTCATTGCGCTGGCCAGACCTGAGCAGGGATTTGAACGGCTTCCTGAAGCCGGTGAGGGTGTGGACATCATTATTACGCTTGATGTTTCAGGCAGCATGACCCAGACAGATTATTACCCCAGCAGGCTTGCAGCCGCGAAGAAGGCTGCGCTTACATTCATAGAGGGCAGGCCCAACGACCGGATAGGCCTTGTCATCTACGCAGATCAGCCAAGAACACTGTGTCCACCCACGTTCGATCATACAACTCTTGAAAGGTTCATTCAGAACGCTGAGCTGGGAAACCTTCCCGACGGTACTGCCATTGGAGCCGGTCTTGCTGTTGCGGCAAAAGGTTTTAACTACTCCCAGACCTCCAGAAGAGTTGTTGTGCTTATTTCGGACGGTGAGGATACATCAAGCCAGGTGGATCCGATTACGGTTGCCCAGGCGGTGAATACAATACACGGAGACAGTCTGAAGGTTTATACCGTGGCCATAGGAAAACCCTCATCGGAGGTAGGACTTGGACTGGACACCCAAACCCTGACGTATATCGCTGAACTCAACGGAGGCAGGCTGTTCAATGTTGAATCCCCCGAGGAGTTGCATGAAGTCTATTCTTCGATTGACTCCCTTGAGGCATCAACACTGCCGCCTGCCGGGCTGTTCGTTTACAGGGATGCATATATGTTCTTCCTCATTGCCGGCATGATACTCATTCTGTTATCGAATATCATGAAATACAAGTTTTTCAAGGTTGTAGGTGATTGATGGCTTTCCAGTATCCTTTCCTTCTGCTTCTGCTGCTTTGTATCCCTCTATACTGGTGGCTACGTGTAAAATGGCACAATACCGAGCTTAAGGCTCTCAGGCTCTTCGTAAGGCCCGTTCTGTGGAACAGGGTCCGTATCAATCCTCCACCGTCCAGGCTTATATCCAGGATACTCTGGATGACAGCCCTTTCACTCGCGATTGTAGCTCTAAGCGGCCCCAGCTGGGGCAGGTCATCCGCGATTACATCAACCGGTGGAAAAAACCTTGTAATAGCCCTTGATGTGTCACAATCCATGTCTTGCCTGGATGAAATGCCCTCAAGAATAGGCAGAGCCGCAACCGAGGTTAGGAAACTTGCCGAAGAACTTGACGATGCACGCATCGCCCTTGTTATCTTTTCCGGTTCATCCAGACTTGCCTCACCTCTAACACTTGACAGGGAGTTTCTGTTTAGCAGGCTCCCGGACGATGTATGGAGCAACCCTGATATAATTCCGGGTACTCAGTTGAGTGATGTAGTGGAATTAATGGTATCAGTGCTTCCGGAAATGGATCTCGAAGCCAGCCTTGGAATCATCTTCAGCGATGGAGGTTTTCATGATTACGCGACCGAAAGAGCCACGGAGATTGCTTCCAAGGGAAGCATGAACCTTGTAACTGTAGGAGTCGGCGGTCCCATTGATGTTCCGGTGCAGACTGAGCGTGGGGGAGTCATGCTTGACTCATCCGGTGATACCGTCAGAACTTCTCTGGAAGAAGAATCACTTCGTAATCTCGCGGAAAATACTGGAGGCGTATACGTACCGCTCTCCGGAACGGATGATCTCACTTCAATTGTGAGAGCTTATCTTGAACACATTTCAAGCGAGAACAGCAAACTCGCGACAGGCGGTTCGACCACATCGCGAAGATACCAGTATTTCCTGGGCCCGGCTCTTCTGCTCTTCGCGGCTGCCATAATCCTGGAAAAGAGGGGATTGTGATAATACTTCTTCTTCTTGCCCTTCAGATGCAGCGCAATCCGACTCCAGCTGAGCTTGCAGGTATGGCATCGGAAATGTACCTCAATGAACACTTCGCGGAAGCATCGGAAATCTGGCAGGAGCTTCTTCTGAGAATGCCGCACCGCGGCCGAATCGCATACAACCTTGCCGCATCTCAGTTCATGATGGATTCTCTTTCCATTGCGGATTCATCTCTGTCTATGATATCAGGAGACATAGCAGAAGATACTCTCGCCTGTGCTAACGCATTGACCGACCTTGCAGCGGCAATTCAGATGAACGATTACGGGGGAGTCGAAAACTCTGTAAACATACTTAGGGAAAATATATCCGACGGTATTTCACCGGAATGCGAAAGAACCGGACTGGAAGCCGGCTTCAACTGGCTTGATAACCACGAGCCCCCTGAAGATCAACAGGATCAGAATGAAGATCAACAGGATCAGAACGAAGACCAAAATGATCAGAACGAAGAGCAGCAGGATAGGAATGAGGATCAACAGGATCAGAACGATGATCAGCAGGATCAGGGCGAAGAACAGCGCCAGCCTCCACCTCAAATAGATGAAATGACCCCTGAGCAGGCGCAGGCTATACTGGACCTGGTTGAAGACAACCAGCAACCGGATGATTCCACCGGCACCACTAAATCCGGGTACCCCGCGGGAGGGCCAATCTGGTAATGTTCTTTCTGCTGATATCACTTACTCTGACTTCCCCGGATGTTACAATAAATATTCCGGATTCCGTTCAGGTCGGCGCCGTGTTTACCTTCGATATTACAATAAGAGGGGAAAATATAAGATCGGTTAATTGCACGCCGGTCTTCTCAAATGGTTTGCAGTACATGGGCAGCAGCAGTATGAACTCCTTTTCAACCGTTACCACTTCATCAGGTACATCAATATCATCTGAGATTAGACTTTCCATGAGCTTTACGGCAACTGCATCGGGAACCCACACCATCGGTCCGCTGATGCTCACATCCTCAGGCAGGGAACTCCTTGAAATTCCCATCAGGACGGTTTCAGCTAACGGTGTTAATATGACACTGCCTGATGCATCAATTGATCGTCCACCTGTGGCAAACCGGACAGACGAAATCGCCTGGATGGAAATAGAAATCGATACAACGGGCAGGATCTATCCGGGGAAAGCTTTCAATATCGATTACTACATCTGCAAGACAAGGCGTAACGCAGAAATAGTTGACCTGTACCTTGAGCCCTCTGATTACGCTGCATCGAGCCTTGTCGAGAACATTGATGAACTGCAATGGGTAAGATGCAAGAACGGAGTATACAGAACCTGGCTCGCAACCCTTGAGGTAACACCAGCATTCGCCTGCACGCTTTCTCTTCCTATTCTGAAAGGTAGAATAGGAATCGCCGGAGGAATGCTGAGACCATCCATGGAACATCTCATTTCCACTGAAGGCGCAAGGATACCTGTATTCCCATTCCCGGAGATTAACAGACCCGATAACTTCTTCGGCATTACGGACGGGATATCCTTCCGTCTCGATAGAGTTACAAGAGGATACAGCGCGGCGGGGGAGAGGTGTCTTCAGCTTTCGGTTTCAGGTCCCGGTTATTCCCAGTTGAAAGAATCCCCTGAACTTACCGTACATGGACCCGCGGAACTGCTTGCAGGCAGTTGTTTTCCGCTTACAGATGACACGAATGCATGGTACATACTGATCGAACCCTCCGACAGTGGTACAGTAATCGTTGGTCCGGACAGTATCGCATGGTTCGATACCTCACTGGAGGAATACAGACAGGCAATTGTACCTTCCTGCACTCTTTCCGTCTTTCCCCCCGTCAGCATGCCTGTTGAAATACCCATTCTGAACGATAACAGCGGCGGGTCATCATTGATCTGGATACTGACGGTTTCCGTTCTGCTCACCGCGATTATCCTTTTTACACTGCGATATAGAAACAGAATAGTCGGTTCAGTCCCGGGAATATCCGAAGCGAAGGATATTGAGGAACTCCTTACTTCAATAGGTTACGAGCTCTCTTTAGTACTCACAGGTTCCAGATCCTACATGGGTACCCACGAACTCGATGAAGCCCTTGATGAAAGAACAATAGATGTCATCATGGCAAGAAGGCTGCTGCGTCACTGGAAAGACCTTGAGCTTACACTCACCGGAAGGGCTGTATCGACTGAACAGCTCAAAAAGCTTAAGGAGAAAAGCATTGAGCTTGTACGCGAACTTGAAGCTGAACTGGATGACGATAACTCCGAATCATCCGGAGCGTGCTGAAACCTTTCACAATACCTATATTTCCCCGTCAACAACATTTTCCGAACATGGGGGGGATGAAAAATGCTAGTCAACTATCTCGCAGTGGGAGCTTACGCGGCGCTTATCATAATAATCGGCCTTAAGGGGATGCGAAAAACCAGTTCGTATAACGATTTTCTTCTGGGAGGGGGCAACGTAGGCCCATGGATGACTGCGTTTTCCTACGGTACCGCTTACTTCTCCGCAGTCCTGTTCATAGGTTTCGCCGGAAAACTCGGCTGGGGGTTCGGTCTCTCAGCTCTCTGGATAGCCCTTGGCAACACTCTTATCGGTGTTCTTGGTGTTTGGCTTCTACTTGGTAACAGGATTAAAACAGCCACCCATTCCCTTGATGTAAAAACCATGCCTGAGTACCTTGAAGCAAGATTCCAGAGCCCTTTCCTTAAAGGTTTCACCGCACTGGCAATCTTCATCTTCTTCGTGCCCTATACTGCTGCGGTATTCATGGGGCTCAGTTACCTGTTCGAATCCACATTCGGGCTTCCATACACCTGGATACTTCTGTTCATGGGTCTATTCACCGGGATTTACCTGATTATGGGCGGTTACAAATCCATGGCGATGATAGATGTCATCTTTGGAATTATAATGACGATAGGCGTCATCGTGCTGCTGTGGTTCAATATAGAGAAGGGTGGAGGCATACCGAACATCGTATCCAGCCTGAAGGCTATCGAACCGAAGCTTATCGCTCCGGTAGGGCCCCCCGGGATAGTGCCACTTCTTTCTCTGGTATTCCTGACCAGTGTAGCTCCGTTCGCAATGCCCCAGCTTCTTCAGAAATTCTATGCGATCCGCGACAAAAGGGCCGTGAAAATTGGAACCATAGCTTCTACTGTTTTTGCGATACTTGTCACTGGCATAGCCTATTTCACCGGAGCTTTAACCCGAATATTCCTTTCACCCTCAACATCTCCGGGGGCGTTCGGGGAGGGAGGGGCACCTATTTTCGATGCCCTTATACCGGAACTTCTTACTACGGTAATCCCAGCGGCTCTTACCGTAATTATTCTCCTCCTTGTTCTTTCTGCCTCGATGTCAACGCTGGCGGCTCTGGTACTCATCTCCAGTTCCACAGTTACAAAAGATTTCTATCACGGTTTTGTAAACCGGGAAGCCTCAGATAGCTCTCTTACACGACTTGGCAGGCTGAGCAGCGGGTTCTTCATAATTCTTTCAATGATACTTGCCTGGATGAAACCCGCTGTCATTGTGACCATACTGTCCATTTCCTGGGGCGCGATAGCTTCCGTATTCCTCGGACCATTCATATGGGGTCTTTTCTCCAGAAAGCTTGGAAAGCCCGGAGCAATAGTCTCGTCGATATCCGGGCTGGGAACCTGCCTGGTACTCTTTTTCTTATGGGGCTCGTCCAAGGTTCCACAGGCAGCTTCAGTCGGAATGCTCGTGTCTTTGGCTGTACCTGCTGTTTTCGTACTGTTCCGCAGGCTGAGATCATCGTGAACCCTCAATGACATTAACAGCGTTTCTGATTATCATATTTGCTGATATGCTGCATGTTCGAACACCGGTGTTTACTTTTAGCAGTAATCATTTTGATATTTAATTCAACGCAGCATAGAAAGCGGAAAACATGAATGAGCAGATTCACGCGGAGATTCTGAATTCCGTTATGGAAAGCATCCTTATTGTTGATAACGATAATGGAATAGTATTCTCCAATCCCACTCTTGGCCAATTGTTCGAAGTGGATAAGAACGAAGATCTCACAGGCAGGAGTTTCCTTGATTTCGTCTCAAAAAATTACTGTAATACTGTCGACGAACAAACAGGCATGAGAAAAGATGGTGAATCATCAAGGTATGAACTTCAGATAGTAACTGCGAAGAACAATCTAAAATGGGTTTCCCTCTCGGTCTGTCCCAGGCTTAACGATAAGGGTAAAACTATCGGAGCCATCGCCACAATTACCGATATAACCAAGAGAAAACAGATTGAACTTGAACTCGCAGAAAGCGAGAACCGGTTCAGAGATATTGCGATGTGCAGCGCCGACTGGCTCTGGGAAACAGACAGAAACGGCGTATACACCTACTGCTCGGATAATGTAATCGATTCCCTTGGATACTCAGCCAGTGAAGTATTAGGAAAATCACCGTTTGATTTCATGCTGCCTGAGGAAGTACGATCTATGAAAGAGGTATATCTCGATCTCCTCAGAAATAAGGAGAAAATAGTGAACCTGGAGAACAGGAATATTCACAAAAATGGAGATATGAAAGTGTTCCTGACAAATGGCACTCCAATGCTTGGCATTAACGGACAGCTGCTCGGTTACCGGGGCGTAGACAGGGATATCACAGAGAAAAAACTCTCGGAGGAGAAACTCAAGGATGCGCTGAGCGACAACATCAAAATACTTGAATCCCTTCCTGTGGGTATAATGATAATAGGCCGGGACAAACATATAAAGTATGTAAACCGTGTTGCCGGAAACATGACAGGCTGCGATCCAGAAGATCTCATCGGGAAAATATGCCATGACTGCATATGTCATTCTGAAGTAGGCAAATGTCCCATTATTGATCTGAATCAAAGCGTGGACAGTCGCGAAACAACTCTGGGCTGTGTCGGTGGCGTCGAACTGCCTGTCATTAAATCGGTACTTCCCATTGTACTGAACGATAAGGAGATCCTGCTTGAAGTATTTCTTGATAATACCGAACAGAACAGGGCCAGAGCAGAGCTGGAAAGGACCAGCAGTCTGAAAAGCAGTTTTCTCGCGAATATGAGCCACGAAATAAGAACACCCATGAACGGTGTGATTGGAATGACCGAACTTCTTCTGGATACGAAGCTTTCACCTGAACAGTTCGACTACGCCAGAATAATCAAGCAGAGCGCGGAATCATTGATGTCGATAATAAACGATATACTGGATTTTTCCAGGATCGAAGCAGGCAAGCTTGAACTTGAGGAAATCAATTTCGATCTTCGAACGATGCTTGATGACATTGCTGATTTCATCTCTATCCAGACCGGTCAGAAAGACATCGAGCTGCTTCTGAAGATTGATCCGGACGTTCCATCCCTTCTTAAAGGAGATCCCGGAAGGGTGAGACAGGTAATCACCAACCTTCTTGGCAACGCCGTCAAGTTCACTTCTCATGGCGAGATATCGCTTAGCGTTGATGTTATCAGACATAAAGATAATAGAGTTCTGATGAAGTTCACTGTCAGTGATACAGGCATAGGGATTGCTCCTGACAAACTGGATGCTCTGTTCCAGCCTTTTACACAGGCCGATGCATCAACAACAAGGAAATACGGAGGCACAGGACTGGGTCTGACCATTTCGAAACAGCTTACCAAGCTTCTTGGAGGGACGATCGGAGCCGAGAGCATTGAGGGAGAAGGTTCAAATTTCTGGTTCACAGCTGATTTAAAGGTTAGAAAAACATCCAGAACTACGACTATTACCGGATCAGAAGAGAAAAAACTTATTGAGTCAATCAGGATTCTCATTGTGGATGATAATAAAACTAACAGAGACATACTCTCCGGAATGCTCAAAAACTGTGGTTGCAGGCATGGAAAAGCAAATTCCGGCATTGAAGCCCTGTCTATGCTTAGAGAAGCGCATACAAAAAACGATCCATATAACATCGCTGTTCTTGACATGCAGATGCCGGATATGAACGGTGAGCTCCTTGGGAGAGAAATAAAGAATGATAAGGCATTATCAGACACTATTCTGATGATAATGTACACATCAATAGCTTCAAGAGGGGATGCCGCAAGAATGTCAGAAGCGGGATTTTCCGCCTTTCTTACAAAACCTGTAACTTTCTCCCAGTTCAAAGCCTGTCTTCTGAGTGTTCTCAGCAAAAGCGATGAACCGGACGGTGACAACAGGGGAATAATTACAAAACATTCGATCAGTGAAGCAAGAAAGGAAAACCTTAGAATCCTCCTGGCAGAGGACAATCCCGTAAACAGAATGGTTGCCTTAAAAATACTGGAAAAACTCGGATATATCGCTCATCCCGTTGAAAACGGTACAAAAGCGATTGAGGAACTCGAGAAGAATCACTACGATCTTGTACTTATGGACATACAGATGCCTGAAATGGACGGACTTGAAGCAACCAGGCTGATTAGAGACCCGGAATCAAGTGTACTTGACCACGATATTCCTGTTATCGCAATGACCGCCCATGCCATGGAAGGCGACAGGGATATAGGCATCCAGTCCGGAATGAACGATTATATAACAAAACCGGTCCATCCCGACCGGTTGTCCAAAAAGATCAAGGCAGTAATTACAGAGAAAAGGAAACGGGAGGCAACATGAGCAGTGAATTACCTGTACTGGACAGATCGGTTCTTATGGAATCACTTGGAAATGACAAAGAACTGATCAAAGAAATTCTGGAGCTATTTAAAGACACTACTCCGGAAATCGTTGAGAACCTTGATAACGCCGCCAACGAAGGTAATATCGAAGAAGTTAAAAGGAACGCGCATTCACTTAAAGGCTCGGCAGGAAATATCGGCGCCAAAGCCCTTGAGGAATCTATGAGAAATATTGAAGCCGCATGCGCCAAAAATGAACTTGAGGGAATCCGGAATAAAGTCAGTGGCGCAATCGGTGAGTACAATCTGCTCAAGTCGGAACTTGACAGTCAGTGAACCAATGAATGGCGGTATATAATCAGCAATCTTCCTCTGATACTGATAATCAACGATGATGCAACCCTCAGAAAACAGCTGGTTGATGTACTCAGAAACGACAATATATGCAGAACAGTCAATTCTCCGGGAGGCAGAAAAGGCCTGGAGACAGCTATCTCTGTGGAACCTGACCTGATATTAGCCCCCTTCGCGATGTCCGGTATGAATATATCTCACTTCTGTTCCATTCTTCAGGAAAATCCGGAAACAGCGTATACGCCCACAATTGTGATGTACGAGTCCGATGATATATCACAGGGTGACATTCCTGAAAAACCTGTTGGAGCAGTTGACATTGTAATCTGCCCGCTTACCAATACCCAGAAGTTTCTCGATAGTGTGAAATCGCATCTGAATACTAAGAAAAGGTGGATGCGCTTCAAAAAGAAAGCTGCCAAATCTGCTGATAATGCCGTTACCGATGATTACTTTGATTTTATCACCCACCTTGCCGATTCCCATAATCTGGATCAGGATAAAAGGAATATTCTTCTGCAGGGAAACAGAAATTCTATTTACGAGTCCGCTTGTAATGCCGGCATTGAGAAAGATACACTTGCCCGCTGTTTAGCCGACTTCTGTAATCTTGATTATTACCCCGTGATTGATCCCGAGAGAATAATCGCCGATGCCTTTCCCGTTCCTTTCAGCAGGTCAAAGTTGATTCTTGCCATAGACACCGATGAAGGAATCTCGAAGTATATTCTCAGCAATCCATTCGATCTTCAGCTCAGAGACACTATCGACCTTATCGCCAATAACAACGTACCCGTCATCGCGGTAGCACAGCCTGACAGTATACTGGCGCTGCTGAAAAGTGAAGCTCCACGTGAGGAAGAAGTGGAAGTTGTATCCTTTGGCCATGCTGATGAAGATGATGACAAAAAAGACACTGACGTTGAATCGGAACTTCGTCTGAGCGGTATGCTGGAAATCGTGCGTGAGCCAACGAAAGATGATATAAACACTTCGCCCATCAAGTACATAGCCGATAAGGTCATGTTTACCGCCGTAAAAGAAAAAGCCAGCGATATCCATATGGAACCCAAGGCAGATAAGACAGTTGTCAGATATCGCATAGATGGTGATATGATCGACAAATTCTCTTTAAAATCCAAAACCGGTAAAATCCTTCTGAGTCGTTTCAAGGTATTGGCCAACATGGATATCGCCGAAAGAAGAAAACCTCAGGATGGATCCCTGGATGCCAGGATAGCAGGCAAACATTATAAAATGCGGCTTGCAACCACATCAACTCCTTACGGCGAAAGTCTTATCATTCGTCTCCTGGATATGGATTCTGAGCCAATGAAACTATCGGAACTTGGTATGACCCCGGAACAGGCCGAGACCATGTACGACGTATCGCAGCAGCATACGGGAGCGATAATAGTTGTTGGTACGACCGGTTCCGGCAAAAGCACAACTCTCTACAGCCTTATTTCAAATATCGATATCCAGAACAAGAGCCTGATGACAATTGAGGATCCGGTTGAGTACGAGATCAAATACGCGAACCAGCAGGAAGTCAACGAGAAGGCCGGAGTCACTTTTGAAGCACTTCTGAAATCCGCAGTCCGGCAGGATCCCGACATCGTTTATCTTGGCGAGATTCGTGATCCATTCACAGCCAAGACAATTATGGACCTTGCCAGCACCGGACACCTTACCTTCGGAACACTGCATTCCGCGAACACCACAACCTCAATTGGAAGGCTCGAACGCCTTGGTGTCAACAGGGCGGACCTTATTGATTCCATTCTTCTTATAGAATCTCAAAGACTTATCAAGCGTCTGTGTCCCAATTGCAGGATAGTCAGACCTATCGAACCCGATGAGGTGGAAATGATAGGCCTCTTCACTGACAACGTTCCACAGGAGCTTGCAGATCCTGTTGGATGCCCGGAATGCAATGATAAAGGTTACATCGGCAGGCAGGGAATCTACGAAATACTGAGATTCAATCCTGAAGTCATTTCTATAATCAAAAGAAACGATTCGGTATCCGAAACGCGCCAAAAACTCCACGATGCCGGCCAATACCTTATGAGCGATCATGCAATCGATCTTCTTCGGGATTTCACAGTCTGCTATAACGATGTATACCATACTATTTTTCTCGAGGAGAAAAGGCTCACCGGAGGCATCAGGAAAGATATTTCTGTAACTACTGAGAATCATACTGCAGAAACATCATCAGAGATACTATCAACCGTTTCAGAAGAAGCAATCGCGGATTCTCCTTTCTCAGTCAATGTTTCTGAATCAAAGCCTTTCAGCAGGACTTCATCAGATATCAGGACCGCGGAAGTTAAAGGGATCGATACAACTGGAACAAACATCCTCGTAGTTGATGATGATCCTGATCTAAGAGAATTCATAACTTTCATTCTTTCAAAGAACGGTTTCAACGTCACTGCAACAGGAGATGGAGTTGACGCAATTGTAACGCTCAGCTCACAGGAATTCGATCTTATACTGTCCGATGTAGATATGCCGAATCTCAACGGTTTTAAACTTCTTGAGGTTATCAACAACAAGGGGATAAAGACTCCGGTTGTATTTCTTACAGCCAGAGACAACCAGGAGGATGAGATAAAGGGTTACGAACTGGGAGCTGAGGATTACATCAGAAAACCTATCCACAAGAATACACTCGTTATGAGAATAAACAAAATACTCAAGAGATCGCGTTGAATTACATGGTTATGCAGGGATGGCAAGGTTTCATGGTTTACGTATACTATGTCCGATAAGGGATATTATGTAAAGTCACAGGTATTCTTATCGGCTAGTTCTCTGCGACTGTACATAATATCTGAATTACCATCCTCTCCCCTTTAAGCATCACGAATCGCAAAACCACAGGTATTCCTATCGGCTTTCTCTCATAAATGTACATGATGCGGGTGATGCTCTGTATATCGAGTTCCTGATGTGTATTGACATTGACAGTGCACTATTATTCCTGCTATCATCTTATAAGACAGGAATTGCTATCGTACAGGAATCCCTGGATCACCTGTAAGATCAGCATACTAGTTGTCGGAGATACCGTTACGCATAAAAAACAGAGAGGATACATGATTATGTCGAAATACCCCCCCCC